>CM001167.1:547029-858279 GCA_000212915.1 Bacteroides coprosuis DSM 18011 | reverse complement strand
GATTTGCCTACAGCAATCAACGTCTACACTCTTTAACGAACATTTCCGTCAGTTCGCGGTACTATCACTACTTCGTCACCACATCACTTCATTAAGCTAGTAATGGAATTTTAACCATTTCATCCATCGACTTGGCCTTTAGGCGGAGTCTTAGGTCCCGACTTACCCTGATCCGATTAGCGTTGATCAGGAATCCTTAGTCTTTCGGCGAGGGAGTTTCTCACTCCCTTTATCGTTACTTATACCTACATTTTCTTTTCCAAATGCTCCAGCTTGACTCACATCAAACCTTCTACGCTATTTTGGAATGCTCCCCTACCGATACTTGCGTATCCCACAGCTTCGGTAAATTGTTTATGCCCGATTATTATCCACGCCAAACTCCTCGACTAGTGAGCTGTTACGCACTCTTTAAATGAATGGCTGCTTCCAAGCCAACATCCTAGCTGTCTTTGCAATCTGACTTCGTTAGTTCAACTTAACAATTATTTGGGGACCTTAGCTGGTGGTCCGGATTCTTCTCCTTTCGGACATGGACCTTAGCACCCATGCCCTCACTCCTGTAATTAAACTAATGCGCATTCGGAGTTTGTCAAGACTTGATAGGCGGTGAAGCCCTCGCATCTTATCAGTCGCTCTACCTCACATTAGTAACTTACAAGGCTGCACCTAAATGCATTTCGGGGAGTACGAGCTATCTCCAAGTTTGATTAGCCTTTCACCCCTACCCTCAACTCATCCGGAAGCTTTTCAACGCTTATCGGTTCGGTCCTCCATTTAGTGTTACCTAAACTTCAACCTGGTCAAGGGTAGATCACATGGTTTCGCGTCTACTCCTACTGACTATACGCCCTATTCAGACTCGCTTTCGCTTCGGTTCCAGAACTGAATTCCTTAACCTTGCCAGTAATAGTAACTCGTAGGTTCATTATGCAAAAGGCACGCCGTCACAGCTCAAGGCTGCTCCGACCGCTTGTAAGCGTATGGTTTCAGGGGCTATTTCACTCTTCTATTCGAAGTACTTTTCACCTTTCCCTCACGGTACTGGTTCACTATCGGTCTCTCGGGAGTATTTAGCCTTACCGGATGGTCCCGGCAGATTCACACAGAATTTCTCGTGCTCCGTGCTACTCAGGATACCACTAGGTCATTAAACGCTTCGTATACGGGATTATCACCCTGTTTCATGCAACTTTCCAGATGCTTCTACTCACGCTTAATTTTCCATGCCGTGGTCCTACAACCCCAATAATGCCGTAACAATATTGGTTTGGGCTATTCCGCGTTCGCTCGCCACTACTTGCGGAATCATTATTTATTTTCTCTTCCTACAGGTACTTAGATGTTTCAGTTCCCTGCGTTAGCTTCCTAACTTACGTCAGGATAATATCTCTTCAAGATATTAGGTTGTCCCATTCGGATATTCTTGGATTAACGGTTATTTGCACCTACCCAAGACTTTTCGCAGCTTATCACGTCCTTCTTCGCCTCCGAGAGCCTAGGCATCCGCCATACGCTCTTTCTTACTTTCTTTTTCGCCTTATAAAGGTCGATATATACTTTTAGCTCTATACTAAATTATATTACTATTTCTTTGTGTCCATTATGTCAAATATCGATATAACTTACGTTATGTTGTGGAGAATAACGGATTCGAACCGTTGACCCCCTGCGTGCAAGGCAGGTGCTCTAGCCAGCTGAGCTAATCCCCCTTCAAGAGGTTCGTAGTCCCAGGCAGAGTTGAACTGCCGACCTCTACATTATCAGTGTAGCGCTCTAACCAACTGAGCTATAGGACTAACGTTCAACCTTACCTTTCGGCTCGGCTTCATCTTTCTCTTGTTTATATCATTTAAATAAACAAGTACAGAGTAGTACAAGAAAAAAGTATATAACCTTTTTCTTCAAAATCGTTTTTGGATATCTCTCCAGAAAGGAGGTGTTCCAGCCGCACCTTCCGGTACGGCTACCTTGTTACGACTTAGCCCCAGTCACCAGATTTACCCTAGGACGCTCCTTGCGGTTACGTACTTCAGGTACCCCCAGCTCCCATGGCTTGACGGGCGGTGTGTACAAGGCCCGGGAACGTATTCACCGCGCCGTGGCTGATGCGCGATTACTAGCGAATCCAGCTTCATGAAGTCGAGTTGCAGACTTCAATCCGAACTGAGAGTGATTTTATGGGATTAGCATCCTATCGCTAGGTAGCTGCCCTCTGTTTCACCCATTGTAACACGTGTGTGGCCCTGGACGTAAGGGCCGTGCTGATTTGACGTCATCCCCACCTTCCTCACATCTTACGACGGCAGTCTTATTAGAGTCCTCAGCTTAACCTGTTAGTAACTAATAATGAGGGTTGCGCTCGTTATGGCACTTAAGCCGACACCTCACGGCACGAGCTGACGACAACCATGCAGCACCTTCACAATTGTCCGAAGAAAGAGACGTTTCGGCCTCCGTCAATTGCAATTTAAGCCCAGGTAAGGTTCCTCGCGTATCATCGAATTAAACCACATGTTCCTCCGCTTGTGCGGGCCCCCGTCAATTCCTTTGAGTTTCACCGTTGCCGGCGTACTCCCCAGGTGGAATACTTAATGCTTTCGCTTGGCCGCTTACTGTATATCGCAAACAGCGAGTATTCATCGTTTACTGTGCGGACTACCAGGGTATCTAATCCTGTTTGATACCCGCACCTTCGTGCCTCAGCGTCAGTTATACCCCAGTGAGCTGCCTTCGCAATTGGAGTTCCTTGTGATATCTATGCATTTCACCGCTACACCACAAATTCCGCTCACCTCATGTATACTCAAGACCAACAGTTTCAACTGCAATTTAGTGGTTGAGCCACTAACTTTCACAGCTGACTTACTAGTCCGCCTACGCACCCTTTAAACCCAATAAATCCGGATAACGCTCGGATCCTCCGTATTACCGCGGCTGCTGGCACGGAGTTAGCCGATCCTTATTCGTTAGGTACATACAAAACACCACACGTGGTGCACTTTATTCCCTAACAAAAGAAGTTTACAACCCATAGGGCAGTCTTCCTTCACGCTACTTGGCTGGTTCAGACTCCCGTCCATTGACCAATATTCCTCACTGCTGCCTCCCGTAGGAGTTTGGACCGTGTCTCAGTTCCAATGTGGGGGATCTTCCTCTCAGAACCCCTATCCATCGTCGATTTGGTGAGCCGTTACCTCACCAACTGTCTAATGGAACGCATCCCCATCGTATACCGATAAATCTTTGAAGATATTCCCAGGCGAGAACATCTTAACATCTAGTATTAATCCTTCTTTCGAAGAGCTATCCCAGTGTATACGGTAGGTTGGATACGTGTTACTCACCCGTGCGCCGGTCGTCAACAGAAAGAGCAAGCTCTCTCCTTGTTACCCCTCAACTTGCATGTGTTAAGCCTATAGCTAGCGTTCATCCTGAGCCAGGATCAAACTCTTCATTGTAGAAAAATCTTTATAATTCTGTTCAGGATATCCAAATTTTCAAGAATGACGGTTATTTACCATGATAATAATATTATTATCTGTTCTTGTACTACTTGTATTGTTTATGTAAAATTTTCAAAGATCGCTTATCTTATTTGGCTTCGTTTTAGAAGCGAGTGCAAAGGTATAAACTCTAAATTTAATATCAAAATAAAAAGTGATCTTTTTATTCCTTTATTTCTTATCAGAGTGTCTTCCTTAGCCCGTATGTTTTAGATTTCAGTTTGCAAAGATAAGAAAACTATTCCGGATCCTCCAAACCTTTTTGCCAAAACTTTTTCGCTAGTAAACCTTCAGTCCAATATGTCAATTTTTGTATGCTCTATTACTCTTACAAAGCGGGTGCAAAAGTAAGCGCTTTTTAGCTTCGCTCCAAATATATCAAGACTTTATTTCTGAATATTTTATTCCTATTTACTTAATATCCTATCAATCTTATTCTTATAACGAATTCTTTTTTTAATCAAATCTCAAAGGAAATACAAGTAGGGAACTTTATACACATTATTATATATGCACCCTAAAACCCCCTTTTGAAATGATTTCGAAAAGAGCTCAAGTTTATCGATTTTAAGTTCATTTGCCTAGGGGTGGAAATAACTTTAACCCTTTGATCGTAATGACATGTCGGTGTCATGATGAATGCATGACACCGACATCGTGTTACGAGCAAAGGGGGCTATGCCTTATTGGTAAGGCATTTTACTAGCGAAAAGAGTTTAAATTGTTATATCAAGAAAAGAAAGAAGTTCTAATCACAGAATAGGGACATATCATTCTATTTTCTATCTTTGTTCAACTAAATTAGAAGTTAAAAATCCATGGAAAATACCCCATCCTATTACGTAAGTAGAAAAACATTATTATTAACAGCCGCTATTATCTGGCTAATTGCAGGAGTCAATGTATTTGCTGTAGGCATTCAGACATGGATAATAACTGAAATGAGTTGGTTATTAAAAAGCATGTTTGCTCTCATTACATTTCTCATATTCAACTTTATTATATTTGGCCCCTTGTCAAAGAAGTATTCCAAAAGGATTTTATCATATACCGACCAAAGCCACCCTCTCTCATTTTTTGATATAAAAGGATGGCTCATTATGATTTTTATGATGGGACTAGGTTTCTCTGTAAGAAAATTCGATCTTTTACCCAACACCTTTATTGCTCCTTTCTATGTTGGTTTATCAATCGCTTTAAGTTTAACTGGAATTCAATTCCTTATTTATTGGGTTAAACTGAATAAGATGTAGTATAATTATACATGTCTCCCAGATATTTATGCTATTAAAGCTTTATTGATAGATATTAAAGCATAATTATTATATATTTGTGGCTGAATATAAATTTTTATACATAAAATGACAAATCAGCCCCATCCTATTGTATCTTTATTACCTATAGCGGTACTAATTTTATTACTTACATTAATCATACCCATCTTTGGCAGTGATGCACTCGCAGGTGGCAGCCAAATAGCCCTATTAACAACTAGTGCTTTTTGCGTTTTCCTAGGTATCCTTATTTATAAAAAAAGATGGATTGATTTTGAGAAAGCAATCGTCAACAACATATCAGATATATGCTTATCACCACTGTACCATCACTTATTATAACTCTTATTATATTTGCTGTTGCAGGATTTACACAAACTACAAATAACACGGAACAAATACAGCTATTTGTAAATTCTCTAGAAGGTAGATTTTACATTACACCCTGGCTCCTTATAGTCCCCTTAATAACAGGAATCCTTATTGCTAAAAAGATACCATCAATTATCACCCTTTTTCTATCTACTTTGCTAGCTTTAGTTTTTGCTATTCTTTTTCAACCTAATATATTATTAGAAATAGCCAACACCCTAGATATAAATAGTTATAAAGCAATATTCAAAGGATCAATGCTTACTCTTTATGGAGGAACACAAATTGAAACAGCCAATGAAATCTTAGCAGAACTAGTAGCAACAAGAGGTATGTCGGGTATGCTAAACACAGTATGGCTTATTATCTGTGCGATGTGTTTTGGAGGAGCAATGACTGCTGCAGGCATGATACAGAGTATTACCTCGGCTTTTACTAAAATGATAAAAAATAGATTTAGTATTGTTGGCTCTACTGTTGGATCGGGGCTATTCTTAAATCTCGCTACCGCTGATCAATATATCTCAATAATCCTAACTTGCAATATGTTTAAAGACATTTATAAGAAGATGGGATACGAAAGCAGACTACTAAGTCGTACAACAGAAGATGCAGTAACGGTTACTTCTGTATTAATACCCTGGAACTCATGCGGAATGACTCAAGCAACCGTTTTAAATGTTCCAACTGTTGTTTATCTACCTTATTGCTTCTTTAATCTTATCAGTCCTATAATGAGTTTAACAATAGCAGCAATTGGCTATAAAATAAAAAAGAGGGTAACCCATTAAACATAATCTATGATTAAATATTAATTTATATATCTTTATGTATCTTCGTAATATATAAATTTTGAATAACGCATAAATTATGAAACTAAATAAGGATATATACAGACTTTCTGTATTATTTATTATAGGATTATTTACCCTCTCATCTTGTGGAGATGACAGATCAAATGAGGCAAAAGAGCTACAAGAGGTTCAACAATGGATCTATAAAACCATGGAAGAACACTACCTCTGGAATGATGATATACCTCCTAGAGAAAAACTTAATTTCTTTGAAGAACCAAAAACTTTTTTTGGAAAGCTATTAAGTAAAAATGATGGTAATGAAAATGGTCCTTATTCATCTATAGAAAACAAAAATGACATTCCTTCGACTAGAGGTATTCCCCAAACAGAATATAGCTATGGAATTAGTTTTGCACATGCGACTATTGAAAATATTACTGGAGAATTTGCATTAGTTCAATACATCTCTAAAGACAAAAATTCTCCGGCATACAAAACTAACCTAAAAAGAGGAGATCTAATTTCAGAAATTGATGGAGAAAAAATTAATAACAAGAATATAACTAAGCTATATGGAGATGGTGAAATTCAGATAAAAACATCAAAAATAAGTGGTAGCAGCATTATTCCAGAGAAAACGATAAACCTAGAGGCTGCAAGAAAAATAGACGAAAATCCTGTGTACATAGTAAAAAAACTAATAGAAAACAAAGTGGGCTATCTGATGTATAACCAATTTGAAAGAGGTAAAAATAATGATCCTGAAGATACTACTTATGATGACGCCCTTAAACAAGCAATAAGAGAACTTCAAGGAGTAGAAGATTTAATTCTTGATTTAAGATATAATAATGGTGGTTACGTTACGAGTGCCGAGTTATTAATATCGCTCATTGGACCACGTAGCATATTAGGCACAAAAATAGGCTATATGAAATCCAACAAAGGTGAAGAAACCCCTCTTGAAGCAAAAGATCATGGAATCAATTTAGATTTAAAAAGATTATATGTAATCACAAGTGGAACAACAGCTTCTGCTTCAGAACTAATTATAAATTGTCTTCGCACAGATATACCTATTCATGTTATAGGGTTAACTACTACTGGTAAAAATGTAGGTTCAAATGGATTTGTTTTCAAAAAACAATCTAACTGGGTTATACATCCTATTACTATGCAAATCTACAATAAGAAGGGACAATCTGACTACAAAGATGGCTTCAACCCAGGTATATATGAAAGTGGAAAGCCAAATCTCACAAATGAAAATTATACAATAAAAGAAGAACTACCCTTAGGAGACATAGGCAATCCAAAAACAGAACGCCTATTACAACACACACTAAGAATAATGGGGTATTCTCTGGATGGAGCATCTACAAGAGCTACAGATACACAAGACATAAAAACTTATCAAATAAAAGAAATTGACAACTCTGCTAATAGGAGAAGAGCTAACAATTTCATCTTTGACTAATCTTTACTTATTAAAGAATTTATAGAAGAACAGGAGTTGATAATCAATGGAATTATTCCAATAAGCATGATTGTGAGCTCCTGGTCTTGATATAAAATCATGCTTAATTTTCTTCTCTACCATTAATTGATGTATTTCTAAATTGGCTTGATAAAAGAAATCATCTACTCCACAGTCAAAAATAATGGATTGATTACTCTTTTGGAATTGATCAATATATGTAGCCACAGTATATGTATCCCAAACAATACTATTATGAGTATAATCACCTAAATGATTACTCAAGTTCCAATTTGTCTTGAACCCTCTCAAATCTAAACCACCACTTGTACTCCCAACAGCCCCAAACTTATTGGGGTATCGCAATGCATACCAAAAAGCACCATGTCCTCCCATACTAAGCCCTGTTATAGCCGTTTTGCTTCTATCTTGAGACAAATTATACCTATTAGAAAGATAAGGTATCAGCTCTTTTATAAAATAAGACTCATATTGAGATTTTTTTAATTGAGGACTATCCCAATACCAACTATTTTCAGCATCAGGACATACTATCGTCATATCATATTTATCAGACCACTGAGGAAGATCTGATTTTATCTCCAACCAAGAGTTTTCATTACCACTATAGCCATGCAGAAGATACAATATAGGAGTTTGCTCATTGTATTGTGTAGGTCTAATTAAAATGACTTTCATCTCTTTTTCCATAAAAGAACTAGATATTGTCAAAGTATCAACTTCTGCAGCCAATAAGTCTACTTTCAGAAACAAGACAAGTATCACAGAAAATATTATTTTAAATTTAAATTTCATCTTTTGTATTCATTTAAATATTATATTATAGTACATTTATGTATTAATCAGACAATTATATATATCACATCTATATATACATGACGTGTTTTTATAATTAATTATAGTCACAATCATGAATTATATTGTGTTTTTTATAATAATATGTATATATTTGTAAGCACTAACTAACTTACATAATAATTACCAACTCTATCAGAGCTTTAGCAACTTCAACAAATAAGCACCAGTAGTTGTTGAAATAGCACTATAGAATGCGTAAAACAATTATCAAAAAGATGAAGACACTTTATATTAAAGAACACCTTGCTTGTTCTAACTATGTCTCAGACCACTACACAGGCTTTACAAGACATAATATAGAAGCCAATGAAGAGTTTGATATTGAGCAACACAACTTGCACTACTTACTATTTGTTCTCGAGGGAACAGTAGAAATACGTAGTGACGAGTTTGATTATCGTATATACAAAGCAGATACGATGGTTGCATTCTCTAAAAATAGCCAATTATCAGGAAAAGCTATTACAAAAGCAAAAGTTTATTTGCTTTGTTTTGACAAACACGTAAACGTTTGTGACAAACTAGTCCTTGAAAGTTTATATACCCAATTTCCAATAGAAAAAAATGAGTATTTAGGGCTACCTATTAAGGAAGGTATGAAACGCGTTCTTGATAGTATGGACTTCTATTTAGACAACAGACTTCAATGTATGCACCTACATACTATGAAGTTACAAGAAATATTCTTTGTTTTTAGAGGTTTTTATAGAAAAGAAGATATGATTAATTTCTTCTCTCCTATTTTGAATAAAACTGTAAATTTTAAAGATTTTGTCATTGCTAATTATCAGAAAGTAAAAACAGTTGAAGAGCTATCAATTCTTTATGGCTGTTCACTAAGATCATTCAACAGAAAATTCAAAGAACATTTTGATGACTCTCCATACAACTGGATACTAAGACAAAGAGCTAAACACGTAAAAGCTCAGTTATTAACTCCAGGCATTGAGTTTGCTGAAATTATTAAAGAATTTAAATTCTCGTCAGCATCTCACTTCTCTACCTATTGTAAAAAACAATTTGGAGTTACTCCGAGAGAAATTAGAAAGACAGTACAGTAAAATCTACTTTACAACTAAAACTAAAAGGCATGACATCTATAGCATCATGCCTTTTTTGTATTTTAACTTTCAATTGAACCAGATAATAAATTTAGAATTTAGGAGAAAATTCTCTATCTTGCATAGAAATTAGGCTATCTCATCCTAACTAAAAACAGACTTCTAAAAGACGTTGAAAACAAGTATGAATACAAGCTCTACCTATAATGTTGTTATATTTTTAAATAGCACATTTTATACCAATAGCTTAGATCAAATTATCGAACCTCTTATTTCGAATCAATCTGCTATTGTGTATCTCTTTAATATTCACAATCAAGAGAAATTAGATTTAACACACTGGGAAAAGAAGAATAATAATATTAAAGTAGAAGAAATCACTTCCCAGTTTGTACCTCCAACCCTAACTGAAGAAACATTAGTCATTGATGCATTATTCGGTTTTGAATTACAACACCCTCTATCTGGAGGATTTGCTGCTGTTGCAAGATTAATCAATAGTTCAAAATCTACAGTTGTATCGATTGGGGCTCCGTCAGGGTTATTTCCCGAAGATAATACGACCAATAATTTAAATCATATTATCAAAGCCAATTATACTATACTTACTGAGGAACCACCTTTAGCTTGTTACTTTGACGAAAATCAGCCGTTTTTAGGGCAGTGGAACATCTTACCTATTAATCCTAAAAAAGAAGAAGATCTTGTACCCTTTACTTCTGAAGAAGAAGTTATAGACATCATAAAACCAAGAAGAAGATTCTCTCATAAAGGTACTTATGGACATGGATTATTGGTAGCTGGCTCACTAGGTATGGCAGGTGCTTGTAGTATGGCTGCAAGTGCCTCTTTAAAATCGGGAATTGGACTTTTAACAATACACACCCCTTTGTGCAATAGAGCTATTCACCAGGTAAGCACACCTGAAGCAATGGTAGATTGCGACACAAATGAAATATGCTTTTCTCAATTATTAGATACAACAGGATACAAAGCAGTAGCCGTTGGTCCTGGTTTAGGTCTTGCAGAAGAAAGTGCAACAGCACTTCAACACCTTATTTTACAATGTGATGAGCTAGGTACCCCACTCATTATTGATGCTGATGGACTAAATATTCTAGCAAATTATCCCCATCTTTATAGAAATATTAAAGGAGCTATACTTACGCCTCATCCCGTTGAAATAGAAAGGCTAATTGGAAAATGTAATAATTCATACATTCGCTTGAATAGAGCAATAGAATTTGCTAAAAAGTTTGAAGTATTTATTATATTAAAAGATGCTTATTCCTTTGTGATTTGTCCTGACGGCAGTTATCAATTAAATCCAACAGGTAATGAGGGGATGGCAACAGGTGGTAGTGGAGATGTGCTAACTGGCATATTGTTAGCTTTAAGAGCACAGGGTTATAGTCAAGAAGAATGTATTAAGCTTGGTACTTATATTCATGGAAAAGCTGGAGATCTAGCTGCACTTGAAGTTGGGAAAATAGGTATGACAGCTCAAGACATAATTAAATATTTACCCAAAGCTTGGAAAGAGCTATCTGAAACTGCTCTAAAATATAATGGCTTTAATTTATTTAGTAACTCGACAAACTAAGCAACTTTATTAATGTTGTAATAATAAGACTTTAAAAACAGATTATTATGCTAAAGAGAATAGTATTCATAAGTTCACTAGTATTAGCTTCAACTACATCTTTCTCTCAAACAAGAGTAACAGCTGGAGTAATGCAAGGTAAGGAGTATGGCGTTACATACACTTTGCCAAAAACAAAAATACAACTCACTCTAGAGACTAACCGTAACCAATATATACCTGGAGAATTTGCAAAATATGCTAGTAGCTACTTGCACCTAGAAGGAGTACAACTCGAACCGAGTATTTCTTGGTCTATAGATAAAGTAAGAATATCATCTATTGGTGTTCCTGATGCAGACAAAGTTTTCTTTGTTAGAATGCGTGATAAAACAGTAGCTCCACTCTTAGAACTGACTCAAGATGGCATAATAAAGACTATAAACGTTCCTTTTGGAAAGGATCATAGCGTAGCAGCTACGCCATTAGAACCTTCAAAAAAGATGCCTAACCCTAGAGATTTTTTCACTGAAGAGATTTTAATGGCTAATTCTACGGCAAAAATGGCAGAACTAGTAGCTAAAGAAATCTACTCCATACGTGAAAGTAGAAATAGCCTTTTAAGAGGTGAAGCAGAAAACACTCCCCAAGATGGAAAGCAACTAAAGCTTATGCTCGACAATCTTGAAGAACAAGAGGCTGCCTTAACATCTCTATTTAGAGGACAAACCATTACAACATCACAAGAATTTGCTGTTGCAATAGAACCAACAAAAGAATTTACAGACTCTATTATCTGTAGATTTTCATCTAGACTAGGAGTGGTTGAAAGTGATAATTTAGCCGGAGATCCTATTTCTGTATCTCTAAAGGATCTACATTCAGTAAATATTCCCGCAGATGATGGCAAGAAAAAAGTCGATGGAATAGCATACAACATTCCAGGCAAAGCAAGTGTAATAGTGAAGTATAAAGATCAAATCATAACACAAGGCGAGCTACCTATTACACAATTTGGAGGAGTTGAGTTCCTTGCCCCAACTTTATTTAATAAGAAAAGTAAAATTCAAGCTATATTTGACCCTATAACAGGTGGACTAATAAAGGTTGACCAAGAAGACTTATAATTTAAAAAGCGAGTAGACACCTACTCGCTTTTTAATTGCAGCTTACTACCGCTATAGATTATAGTATAAGTTTCTCCCTCAATGGAAGAAAAATTTAATTGAGAATTCTTATATAAAACACTACAATCTCCCCCTTTACGAGAAAATATCTGAGTTTCAATGAGCTCACACTTTTTCCAAACCATTGACACTTCAAAATTACCTCTTGCCACTAGCCCAGAAATAGAACCAGTATCCCATGCATCAGGCAAAGCGGGTAATAGATGAATAAATCCCATATGGCTTTGCAAAAGCATTTCCATAACACCAGCAATTCCTCCGAAGTTCCCATCAATTTGAAAGGGAGGATGGGTATCCCATAGATTAGGTAATGTTCCACATTGCAACAGGTTCTGAAACAACTTATAAGCATGATTCCCATCTAGTAAACGTGCCCATTGATTCAACTTCCATCCCATACTCCAACCCGTTGCAAAATCACCTCGATGTTCTAAAACAACCTTTGCTGCATCTGCCAATTGAGGAGTAGTTATAGGAGATATAGAATTCCCTGGGTGCAAACCGAATAAATGATTGACATGTCGATGATTATCATTTGGATCATCAATATCTTCAGACCACTCCATCAGCTGTCCATATCTCCCTACTTGATATGGAGCTAAGTTATTCAATACTGCAATCCACTCTTGACGATTATCATCATCTTCTCGTAATAACTTACTAGCTTCTATAGCATTGCTCAAAACTTGTCGAATAACAGCATGCACAAATGTAGCTCCTTGATCAATAGGACCATGTTCGGGTGACGTTGATGGTGCTGCAGAATACACACCATTAGGCATTTTCCACAAATAATCTACTGCAAAATTAGCACTCTCTTTTATTAACTCATACCCAGTTTCTTTTAAAAAATCAAGATCTTGAGTATAATCAAAATAATCCCATACATGAGTTGCCAACCATGGTCCAGCCATTGGATTAAAATTCCAACTCATGTCTTTACTAGATAAGGGTGCCGTAAATCCAAAGATATTAGAAGAAATAGAGGCAGTCCATCCTCTTGCATTATAATAAGACTGTGCTGTTACCTTCCCCGGTTTAACCAATGTCTTTATAAAATCAATTAATGGTGGAATACATTCAGATAAATTCGCAGTAGAGGCAGGCCAATAATTCATCTGAATATTAATATTATTGTGATAATCGACTCTCCATGGACCATCAATATTATTATGCCATAACCCTTGCAAGTTTGCAGGCATAGAACCTATACGAGAGCTGGCAATTAACAAATATCGTCCATACTGATAATAAAGTTCCTCAAAAGCTTTATCTAACTTTCCCTCTTTGTACTGAGCTAAGCGTAGATCAGTTGGGAGTGATGAAAATGAATGAATAGAATTTAGATCAATATGAACACGATTAAATAAAGATTGATAATCTTGGAGATGCTCATTTAGCATTTGATTATAATCCTGACCATTCAAACGAAGCAATCTTTGAGATGTTTTAATTTCTGGTGGAAGCCCAACGTATGTCTTGGGATCAGAAAAATCAGGATTGAAATTCATTTGATAATCTGTAGCTGCCGACAAGACAAATACAACTTCATCAGCATCGCAGATAGAAATACCATTCTCTATATTCTCATAATACCCACCAATAGGAATACATTTAATTTCTAGCGCAAATTGCTGATTATTATTTAGGAGTTCCCTTTTGAACAAAATACGATCACTACCTTTCTTTATACAAACTCCTCTAGACTCTGGATTTGGGGCATAGAATAGCTTAATATTCTGCTTTGCCTTCTGCTCAGAAGTATATCGAATAACAATAACACTATCTGGATAAGAGGCAAAATAGGATCGAGAATACATTGTGTTCTTCTCCTTAAAACTAACATTTACTACAGCTGAATCTAGAGAAAGAGCTCGCTTATAATCTGATATTTCTTTCTCTTCCAACCCTGTTTCAAGATACAGCTCACCCAGAGTTGTAAATGAACCAAATCGAAATGGAGATTCATCAGTCTCTTCATAAGCCGCTAAACCATTAAAATTATTTTCGGTTAACGTTCTTACCTTATCTAAATCTTTATCCATAAATGCTTGCCTGATGATAGGTAAGTATTTGGCAGATAGCTTGTTTACATTCCAGTAATAGGATGCACCATTAGCGGTGTTAGGACCACCCCGCCAAAGAGTTTTCTCGTTTAGAGTAACTCTATCAACGGAAACAGATCCCATTATATTTGCACCAAAAGAACCATTACCAATAGGTAAAGAGTACTGTTCCCATATAGAATCTGGATTCATACCCAGACCTCTATCCTTTATCCAGACTGATTGACCGCTTAAATCTGTCGGTTTATCAAACCAAATAGAATATTTGCTATGAGAATTTGTCTGAGCAAAACCAAAAGGAATAAATAGAAATAATAATATGATCTTAAAAGTGAGTGTCTTCATAAGTTGTTCGTATATGCTATATTACAAATATAAAGTAATATTCTCTCACAAAACGAACAAAGGTAAAAAGGATATTAAATTACGACTTAAGTTTATCTCCAAGGTTGAATAAATCTTGACCAGTAGGACTTTGGAATACTCTTAAATCAAATGTGGAAATAGCGGCCAATAGATGATCAAAAACATCTGCTTGAAGAGCCTCATATTCAACCCAATTGGTAGTATCAGAAAAGAAATATAGTTCAAGTGGTATTCCTGTTTCTGTAGGCTGTAGCTGTCGAACCATGCACATGAACCCTTCATTTCTATTCACCCCAGGTAATGTGCGTAAATAATTATTCAAATAACTTCTAAACACACCTAAGTTAGTCTGACGTCTCCCATTAATTAAAATAGAATCATTTACTTCTTGAGATGCATTGTGATTTAATATCTCTTGTTCTTTTTCAACAATATAATGTTTCAATAAATCGATCTGCTTAAACTTTTGAAGCATCTCTGGAGTACAAAACTTCACGCTTGTCATATCAATATTTATAGATCTTTTTACACGTCGTCCTTTTGCATCAACCATTCCTCTCCAGTTTTGAAAGGAATCTTTTATTAAAGCATATGGAGGCAATGTTGTGATAGTTTTATCAAAGTTTTGGACTTTTACCGTATTCAAAGTCACTTCTATAACTGTTCCATCAGCATCATACTTTGGAACTGTAATCCAATCTCCTACTTTCAACATATTGTTGGCAGAAAGTTGAATCCCCGACACAACACCCAATATACTATCTTGGAACACCAACATCAATACAGCAGCAGAAGCTCCTAATCCAGTAAGCAAATAACCTGGTTTCTCACCTATAAAAGTACTGATTATAATAATTACACCAATTACAAACACGACTGTTTGTCCTGTTTGAAGCAATCCTTTAAGTGGACGATCTTTAAATTCTTCTTTTCTTGAATACTGATCAAATACAGCAGCCATTAAAGCCATTATTAAACGTATAATTACTGCTATAATATAGACTTTACACAATCTTAAAAAGAAAGTAACAATACCAAGCTCTAAAGAAAATAAAAAAGGTATCGCTGATAAGAGTATAAAGGGAGTTACTAATTGGCAAACGCTCTTTATTATTCGTGGAGAAAGTATATTATAAACAAAGGAGTATTCTGGAATATTATTCCTAAACTTTTTCGAGATATTTAATATTATCTTTTTAATAACAGACTCTAAAGCAAAAGCAACTAAAGTTATTAGTAATAAAGAGATCATCTGAGAAAAAAACACAGCCCATGATTCGGACAATCCCCAGCTTAAAAATAAATCATTGATTAGCTTAACTCCTGTTTCCATAATAAAATAGTTTGATAAAATAAGTTTAATCGTCGTGTATCCGATCTACGAAGTTTTTCAAATCGGAACGAAGCCAATGATAAGCAAAAAGATTCTTAAAGCCAAAGTTTTTCTTCAAAGCCTGTTCTACATCACTAATACTATTTTGATAAGATGTTAATTCATTTTCATATTGAGTCTTATGCTGAGCTAATCTTTTAATATACCGCTCTCGCTGTTGACGGAGAATAGAACAAACTGGTCGGAGAATTTTTAGAACAACTTGATCAAAAAGATGATGCCCTTGTATAAAAAGGTATGTCGTCTGAGGTATTAAGCCTAATGACTCCAATTCTTTTCCGAGACGAGGTATTAAATCTATATTCTGAGGATAATTCCGTTCTAGCTCACTGAGTTTCTGTTCGACTTTACGCTTAATCCTATCCAACGATTTTTGAGGATCATTCACTTGAAAAGAATAAACTCTTGTCAAGTTATTAAAGTTATACATAGGAAAAGCACGAGTATCTCTTTGCCTTAAAAACAAGATAGTCCATAAAAACAATGGATATACTATTTCTGAATACTCACCTAGATATCGTTCAAAATCAAAGATAACCTTATCATTTAGTGTAGCTTGCACACAAACCTCATGCAAACTCTCTGCAAAGCAAAAATAATTTTCTATGGCATAAGCATAGGTATGAAAAATATATTGATTGGTATTTAATGCTTTTGAAACAGAGGTAGCTTCTTGTAGTAAAAAATCATAGTCGCTATCTACGCAAGCGATAAGACTTTCTCCAAAGTTTTCTGCTTTTATAGAATTCATCAAAACGATTTTCTTTCCTTTAGTCAATGTATTTGCTGAAGGAAGCATTACACGAAAGCATTTTGTTTCATCCTCAAACTCCTCTAATAATGTACGCCAGAAAGCCACATCATCATAACTCTCAACATAAGCTACAATTTGTTTGCGCTCCTTTTTTGAGTATAATTTATGAGCAGCTTTAAAGTAATCTGATGATAAATTTCCCTTTAGTGATAGAGCCATAACTCACTCTTTTAAAGTTGAAATATCACTCACTTCTGTTACCGCATCTAACCACCCCTCCATTATTACAGCAGGTGAGTGCGTAGTTAATATTAATTGTGCGTTAGGATTTAACTCTCTAATTATGGAGATTAATTTTTGTTGCCATTCTATATGTAAAGAAGCTTCTGGTTCATCCATTAAGAGGACAAAATGATCAAAATCTTGAACCAAAGTAGTTAAGAGAATCAGCAACATTTGCTTTTCTCCTGACGACAGCTGATAGGGTAAGAGTAATTTACCTCTCTGATTGAACACAATCTCGTTTCTTGTTCTATCTATTTTTTTATGAGTATAAGAAAACAGCTCATCAACAATATCTTGAAATCTTGTTTTATTATGAGCAATCTCTATCGCTTTGACACGAACATCAGGATCATTACTACCTAAACATTCTATCATTCGGTTACCTACATTCACTTGATAATCCAAGTATTTTCTTTGCAAAAGATAAAGTTGCCAATCTAATTCAGATCGAACATTTCGATCGACTCTAGAGGTTACTTCTTTTACCATTAAGGGTCTATCATAACTCCTAATGACATTATAAGGTATGTACTGAGCTTGGGGGCTGTCAAAATAGACATTCACCCCCTCAATATCCTCAGTTGGAGTAACCTTTTCCCCTTCATGCTCTTCAAGGAAGCTAATAACTCGATTCAATATGGTTGTTTTCCCTACTCCATTAATACCTGCTAAGATATTAACGTCGGGTCGTAAATCCCATTTTACAGTTAATCGATTCCAAAGGTTTTTAATTTCAATTCTCTTGATATATTTTGCCTTTTCTTCCATAATGTAACAAGTTTAGGGGAAATCTAAATTTCCAAAATATTTAGTAGAGATTCTAGAATCTACTTCTTTATCTCATTAAAATAAGTATCTAATAGTTTTTTTGCAGCCACAAAAGAGGTAACATTTCCTTGAAGTACAGAATCTTCATATTGAGTAAGTATTTCTTTGATATAGCTATTATTATAGAAACTTGATTTTAAGGTTTCATCAATCGATTCATACATCCAGTACTTACTTTGCTGATTTCTATGATGATCAAAATACCCATTATCTTTAACGAAGTCCATATATTCATCGACCATATCCCAAATCTCTTTAACACCTAAGTTATAGAAACCAGAATAAGTAAGAACTCTTGGAGTCCATCCAGATTCAGGAGCTGGGAAAAGATGTAAAGCATTTCTGAACTGAGTTGCAGCCAAGTTTGCCTTATCAATATTATCACCATCAGCTTTATTTATGACTATGGCGTCTGCCATTTCCATAATACCACGCTTTATACCTTGAAGCTCATCGCCTGTACCAGCCAATTGAATAAGTAAGAAAAAATCTACCATAGAGTGAACAGCAGTTTCACTTTGCCCTACACCTACTGTTTCTACAAACACCTTATCATATCCTGCTGCTTCACATAAAATTATAGATTCTCTGGTTTTTCGAGCAACTCCACCGAGTGAGCCTGCTGATGGACTAGGGCGAATAAAAGATCTTGGATGAGCCGACAATGCTTCCATACGTGTTTTATCTCCAAGAATACTTCCTTTACTTCTCTCACTGCTTGGGTCGATAGCAAGAACTGCCAATTTGCCTCCCTTTTCCAAAACATGCATACCAAAAGAGTCTATTGAAGTACTTTTTCCTGCTCCAGGCACACCGCTGATACCTATCCTCACTGATTTACCTGAGTAGGGTAAACATTTTTCAAGAACTTCTTGAGCTATTGACTGATGATCAGGGTTTATACTTTCAACTAATGTAACAGCTCTACTAAGCATACTTACATTACCCTTAACTATTCCTTCTACATAATCATTTACAGATAACTCTCTGCGCTGTACACGTTTATTTCTTAAATAAGGACTAACAATTTCTGGTTGAGCTATCCCCTTGTTTACTTTAAGACCTTTGTACTCTTCATTATTTTCGGGGTGTTTTTCCATAACTTCTAAGATTCTAAGATTATATTCTAATGCTTAATTTCTATTACAGTCTTTGTATGATAGGGATCATTGGTAATCATTAATATATCCAAATTATCACTATCTGTCAACTGTTTTTTCTTATCTATTGTAATTTTCAATTTAGCTATTTCTCCGCTGTTTAAAGAAGCTTTATTTAATTTTAATTCTACAGCAGGGCTAAATGTCTGTAATTTCAAAATTTTAAGTTCCCCATTTCCCCTATTTTGAATCATTATTTGATCAGAAACTTTATTCTTATTTGCAAAATCAGCAACTAAGTTAAGTTTAGATTTAGTCAACTCCATATCAGGAATAGCTATACTTAAATCCTTTCTACTATCTGATAAATTAGGAATTAACGTAAATGAAAAAGGTATTCTATTATCGGTTCCAACTTTATCTCCAATAAAACGAGACAGATAAAGCTCGGATTTAAACTCTCCAAAATTAACAAGCAAGTCTGTATCCAAAGTAATATTAAAACTTCCTTTACCTCCTTTGGGAATATATAAATCAGATGCTTTAACCAGCATATAAGGAGGGGTATGCATTAATATGGGGGAATAAGGAGAATCTGTTTCATTAACTATATTAATAGTAAAATCAACTTTAGAACCAGCCAAAATATCACCAAAGTTTATAGAGTCTTTATCCAAACGAATACCTCCAATCTTTAACGGATGAGATTTACTAAAATCTGTTATTTCTCTTACAACCTCACCTTTAAAGTTTAGATATACTATGTCAGGAGTAGAATTGCTATAGATTTCAACTTCCTTATAAAACTCACCCAAAGCCTTAGCATCAAATTCTACACTAATGACTCCTTGCTTTCCCGGTTCTATCGGCATATTCGGCCAAGATGCAACAGTACAAGCACATGAAGAAGTAACATTTGCAATGATTAACGGGATATCACCTGAGTTTGTAACTATATAATCCACAGTTACAGGTTTATTCCACTCTATTTGACCAAAATCAAACGATTCTTTATTTGCAGTCAAACGTGCTTGAGCCATAAGCTGCATAGAGCTTACAAGAAGTAGTATTAATATGAATGAAACGCGTCTCATTAAGTTCTGTATTTTTTGTTAGTTACTTACAAAAATAGTTTTTTTAATGTAACTATTCTAGTCTATTGTAAATAGTTTGGAATATCATTCTACTCTTTTGTTATTTTACATTTAAATAAGCACTTCCAGAGTGGCCAGATAATTCGGGTGCAAACATGCTTTGTATAGTAACAATTCCAGACTGATATTTACCTGTTCTACTTACATAAGAACGATTCTCAAGAATATAAGTTCCCTTTTTTAATGCATTATAAAAATACTGAGTAGATGCATCTCGTACAGCTACATAAGAAGGAACATGGTTTGGTCCAAAAAACAAAACACCCCAACGATAGCCTGATTGCGTATCCATTGGTTCTAAGCAAGCAGCTCTACTATCTTTGATAAATACTAAGTCTAAATCATTTTTTACTGTAAAGTTTATTCTACTTACTACTACATCTCCTTTTTCTATAAAATCTCCCTCATTCAATGACTCTAGGACTCTCTCACCCTCTTTTGTTTTTTCAATAAAATATTGAGTGTTCACAGAAATATCTCCTTGATAAGATTCTATCTGATCTAATTTTTCGGTAAACGTTGCATATATCCCACCCCAAATTATTTGAGATCCTTCTTTTAATACAGAGATATTCGCTATTTGCTGTTTATCCACATTAAAAGTTCTCTTAACATAAGGGTTTTCACGGTTTACTTTTATCCATTCATTACCCACCTTTATTTCTATGCTAGAGTTTTCTATGGATATGTTTTCACCTAAATTAGAGATTGAAAACAAAGCATCATTTAGTAACAGCCCATTAATAAAGTCTTGTCTTTCTAACTTTTGAGCCAACCAATACTTCATTTGATTTAATAAGTTCTCATCTTTACTCCAAGCATATAAAGCTTTCATAGCTTCAATATGTGTTTCTACTTGATAAACTCTGTTTCTTTGATCATATTGTCTTCCACCAAAATGGGCTCCGTCTACTTGAGAAATTAACAAATGTTCTTTAATAGAATTAGCAAAGTGGTTAGCATTCTTTTTATCTCCATCCATTAATAAAATACGCAAAGCATTCGATTTTATAAGTAAGTCGCTTTTCTCCAATAATTCTGGGACATTCTTTACGACTTGTTGATTGTACAGCTTTTCTTCCTTTGTGAAAGGGAAATCAGGAGTACCTAAAGTCAAGAGAACAACCTCTAATTGATTGTTGTAGAGGTTTACATTGCTATTGTCAAACTTATAATACTTTAAAAGATATTGATATAAATAATGACATGCATTCTCAAACATTTCTTTCGCTTCATATTCCAAGTCTTCTTTTAGCATATTTCCTTGCATTAAATAATGCAACGATTGAGCTATCGAAAATGTAATATAATAATTGGAATCCATTCCATTATACCAACTAAAACCTCCATCTGCATTTTGATACTTACCCAACTGAGATAACAAAGAGTATATAACTAATGGAGAAGTGTTTTCTATCGTCTTTATCCTAAATTGAGAAAAGAGTTCTTTCTCCGTTTGAGATTTCAGATTCCAAGGAGACTCTTCCATTATTATATTCCGCAAAGATTCATTTTCGCTTAACATCTTGTATGAAGCTCCTGTTGACTGATCTAATTCAAAATACAAGGGATTTTCAGATATCAATTTATAGGCAATATTACTTGCCATTAGCTGCTGGATATAAGTTAAAGAACTAATACTTTTATCATTCCATATTCTCAACATAGGCTGAATAACAAACCATGTTGGATTTGCTGTAAACTCAATTGTTAGTTCTTTATTTTTAGCTGTTTCACTCTGCTTATTAAATAAGTCAGCTAAACTTATAGTTGATTTACCAGATTCCTGTAATATAACGGGCTTACTCTCTACTAAAGGTTCCTCATTTGATAATATAGGAATTATATGCTGCTCTCCATCACTAAATTTAGAGTTACTTGCTATTATACGAATACCTACAGCATCCAAATTATCCAATTTAGGTAATTCAAAATTCACACTTTCTTCAGACATCGAATTAACATTCACTTTTTGAGATACAGTATAAATTTGTTTCTCCGTATAGGGATTAAATAGCACTAATTGAACAGATACATTTTGGTTTTTGTCTCCAGCATTCTTTAGGGTAGAAGTTAAAATCACCTCATCTCCTATTCTTACAAAGCGAGGAACATTGGGTGTGATAGAGAATTTCTTTTCCGTAAATACAACATCTTCTATTTTACCTAAGTTCATTGTTTTTGTATGAGCTAAAGCTCTTACATTCCACTTTGTCAATTGTTCTGGTGCGGTAAAACTAATACCAACAATACCTTTTTTATTTGTTTTCAAGTGAGGTTTAAAGAATGCCAATTCACTAAAATTCGAGCGAACTTGTGAAGCACCCCCTTCTGCTATAGGAGAAGCCGCATCATTTACTACTATACTTTCTTCTAAGACCATATTATTTGCCTTAGCTACACTCCCTGTAAATACTTTATCAGTACGAAGATGATAATTTGTGCGAGTAGATGCACCTCGAATTCTTAATGGTTCAACATCGAAAAGAGACAGAAGGAAAAGCTCGTCAAATTTTAATACTTTTACTTCATAACTATTATCTCTAAACTGTGAAGAATACCATTCAGTACTAATATTTGGAGAATTGACATAAACTGAAGGAATCTGAACCATTGGATTTAAAGAGAAGTTGAATTGATTTCTATGGTAAGGTATTAATTCATCAAGGGATGCATCATACATTAATGCCATAACTTCGACTTCTATTGGCTTGTTATTTTGATCAAGTACCTCCAAAGACCATTCTTCCTTTGAGCCAGGCAACAACTTATCTCTAAAAGTCTTCCACTTCAATTTTAAATTTGCTTCTTCTACATCTCTCCTTATTTCAATAGTACGATTATACATCTTGTTGTTTTTGAAATAAATGAAAGAAAGAATTATACCATCTTTATACTCAGATTTATAATCCAACTTAAAGTTTTGATAGACTTTGCTCATGACTCTTTCTTCAGTCAATTTAACGCCATCTTGTGAATAGATATCGATATATACATAAGCATTTTCATCACCTGTTCCATAAAGAATCTCAGCAGGCGATGTAGTACCAAATGTAGCTTTCTTCACGTGTAGCCAATCACCACTTGACACAGGTACAGCATCTTCTTTTTCCGAATAGACAGTAAAGACTCTCTCTAGTTTACTAGTAATCCCTTCTCCTTCGTAGGTTATTCGATAAGTGGCAGTAGGAAGTACTGAAAAATCAATTAGTAACGAGTCATTAGCTACAAAAGAGCCTTGCTTTTCTGTAATATACTTAGCCTCTCTACCGACTGAATCTTCTACTCTTTCCAGAGTATAAGCACCTTTAGCCTCAACTCTTTTATTATCAAAATTCTTTGCATAAACAGACAAGTTAACAGGAGAGTTTTTCTCATAGACACTTTCTACTGAGTTATCTAGTTTATAAGAATCGGTACCTACTAAAAACTCTTTATGAGCATCTTGAGTTTCTCCTCCTAAGGAAGTTACTTTGATATTTACAGAATAATAGTCTTGTTCATTTGTTGTAGGAATTTTTAAATAAAAAGTCGCAGCATTATCTAATTCTATCTCATTATGAGTTAGTAGTTTTTCTTTTCCCTGAATTACAAAAAAACAAGGTCTAGGTAAAGGCATCATATTATAAGTAAAAGTTGAAACCTCTGCTTTAACACGTGCTTTATTGAGTAGTGAACCACTAAAGCTATCTACTTTCCCTTTCAGTGTAATCGTATCACCCGCGGCATATTTGCCTTCAACTGGCAAAAACTCAATCGTAAATGTAGGACGTTTATATTCTTCTACTAAAAAGGAGGTATATCCGTTTCCTTTTTGAGAACGTACCTGCATATAACCAGGCAATACTTTATCTGGAAGATTGAAATCAATAGAAAATGTTCCAAAGTCATTGGTTTCAATTGCCTGCTTTAATAATTCAGCACCTGAATTATCACTAATAATTAATGTATCCCTATAGTTGGATACAACTTCAAAATGACCCTCTTGTTGCTGGAATACATAACCTTTTAATTGGACAGATTGACCAGGGCGATATATTTCTCTACTCATAAACATTTTCATCGCAACATTTTCATCTATATTATCTTCTGCTGCGTATGAGTTTCTATAGGGTATATAAATATTTTCACTAAAAAGATATTGCTGTCCTCTATAAACTTTAATTTCACTTATATATAAATCATCCTTGAGGTCATTTAAATTGTATGAAGCTCTACCCACTTCATTGGTTTCAATAGAACTAATATATTTATCCTTTCTCCTATCCATGAGTTCAATTTTAATATTGGAGATTGGATGACCAGACAATGCATCTACAGAGAAAAAATCAATACTTCGATTGTTTTTATAAGAAAAGTTCGATGTTATTATTTTAACATCGGATACATACAACCACTTATATTCCTCTTGAGTATTTTTACTTGTTGATAAACCGACTAAATAAATTCCTTCCTTATTGATTTTATAATCTATGGAATCTATCTTTTGTGATCTATACTCTGAATTATAAAGATTATCTAACTTATGGGTTTTTATTAATTGACAATTAGCTGATACAAACTGATTGTTTAATAAACTATCATCTGTAAATACCGAAACATCAGGCACTTCATAAATTTCAATTTTAGCCCATTGTGCATTTCGATAAGATAAGTCTCTAAAAATGATTTCATTGGTATGAATTCGAGAAGGAAAGTCCAACTGAAACGACTCACTCTTAACCTCATTCAGTAAATTCTTTAGAATATTTATTCTTGAGTAATTGGGGTATTTAGCAATATACTGTTCTGATAACTCAGCCACCTTTAGATAATTACCTTCTCTCTCCTTTGAATTCAACAAAATAACAGCCTTTTCATGAATAGCCTCAACAACTAGTTCACTATCCTGATACTCATCAATCAACAAATCTAGCTCTTGCAGCTTTTTCTCTCTAGAGCTATCATATGACTCATAAGGATGTACACGGTCATGTGTCATTCTCTTGATTTTTTCGAGTTTTAGAAGTAAAGTAGCCTCTCGATTATCTCTATATTCTTCTAAAGCCGCATCTATACTCATAGCAAAAGTCCAATCTTCATTTTGATAATTAAAGAGAGATTGCTCTTGAATAGATAATGTAAACCCGAAAAGAACATGGAATAAATCATGATTAAAGTATTCTCCAAAAGGATTTATCTCAATAAAAGGAGTATAGTCTTTAGCTGATTTCTTAAGCAAAAGATCTTTATCTTTAAAGATACGATAATACAAATATTTAAATTTCTCTTTAAATTGTTTATCTGACCACAAATCAATATTACTCAGCACAGAATCATTACTTATTACATCTGTCCGTTCGCTTATTGCAAATTGATTGTTTCGATAAAAATTAAAATATTCATGTAATAGAATAGCAGAAAGAATAGCTTGATCTTCTTTTTCTTTCGTATTTTGAAGCCATTCCTCTAGATTTTGGATACTCGATTTTTCTTCTATTTCCCCTATATACTCTTCTATCGTGTTGTAGAGCACATAAGCTTTGAAATAGTGGCCTATATCTTTACTATTCTTCGATTTCTCCATAATTTCAGACAACGATTCCATACTCGAACGAGGCAAACCTTTTTCTATACTAGCTTCATATTTTTCCCATAACTTCTTATATGAACTACTAAATGACATAGCTGTGAATGCTAAGCATGCAACAACAACAAAAGATAACCATTTTTTCATATTGTATAATAATTTCTTTATATCGATTAATGAAAGGCTTATATATATAAATATAGACAAAATCTTTCTATATAATGCACTTATATAGAAAAACCCCTAAAAGGACAAATCTTTCCTTTTAGGGGTTCAGTATTAATAAATATTAAGTATTTATTCTTTTATAGGAGTTGCTTCAAGAGCTACTACTAATAAATCATAGAATTTATCAACAGATTCAATATGAACTCGTTCTGCTGGAGAGTGAGGAGATTCTAGTGTAGGTCCAAATGAAATCATATCCAATCCTGGTACAGTAGCACCAATTATACCACATTCAAGACCCGCATGAATAACTTTTATGGAAGGTTCTTTCTTAAACAACTTTTCATAAGTTTCTTTCATAGCCTTTAAAATAGGCGATTCAATATTAGGATTCCAGCCTGAATAAGCTCCACTAAATTCAACTTTCATACCAGCCATACCAAAGCATGATTCAATCATCGTTGCTAGATACTCTTTCATAGAATCACTAGAACTACGAGTTAAGAATTTAACTTCAGCTTTTCCCTCTTTTATATCTACAATAGCCATATTAGTAGAAGTCTCAACTGTGTCAGGAATAGCAGGAATCATTCTTAACACTCCATTGTGACAAGCATAAATAGATGAAATTAAATTATCTTGTATTTCTTCAGGAACAACACCTTTCGGTAAGTCAACTTTGCTCGTCAATATTTTAATAGGTGTTTCAATAGCACCAAATTCTTCATTAAATAGAGTTTCACAGTATTCAGCTAAACCTTCTAAGTCTTCTAAATTATCTTTTGGTATAGTTAGTACAGCATGTGCTTCACGTGGAATAGCATTGCGCATATTACCTCCTTGCCAAGAAGAAAGGCGAGCTTCAACAGATACGACAGCTTCTCTTAAGAAACGTACCATTAATTTATTCGCATTTGCTCTACCTGAGTCTATTTCCATTCCAGAGTGTCCCCCTTTAAGCCCTTTTAAAACGATTTCTACAGCAACATCATCTGCATCAGGTTCAACTTCTTTGTATTGTAATGAAGCAGTAATATCTACTCCCCCAGCACATCCTATGAATAAATCACCTTCAGATTCAGAGTCTAAGTTTAATAGGATCTCTCCTTTTAATGTATCAGCTTTAAGACCAAACGCACCAACCATACCTGTTTCCTCATCTGCAGTTACAAGTACTTCTAGTGGACCATGTTTGATATCTTTAGATTCTAGCACAGCCATAGCAGCAGCTACCCCCATACCATTGTCAGCACCTAAAGTTGTACCATTAGCTCTAACCCATTCTCCGTCAATAATTGTTTCAATAGGGTCTTTTTCAAAATCATGAACAGTGTCATTATTCTTTTGAGGAACCATATCCATATGGCCCTGTAAGATTACACCTTTACGATTTTCCATACCAGGTGTAGCTGGCTTACGAATAACAACATTTCCGATATTATCTACAAATGACTCTAAGCCTAAATCTTTACCAAATTTTACGAGGTATTTAGTTATTTCCTCAATATGTCCTGAAGGACGTGGAATTTGTGTTAAGGCGTGAAAGTGTTTCCAAACAGCTTTTGGATTCAATGATAGTATTGTACTCATTTTTTAATAGTTTTTGTTGGATAAGGGAAGAGCCACAAATCCATAGGTTCCTAACAAAACTACTAAAAACGATTGAATAGTATGTACTATTAAAGCAAAAATTCCCGCATCTATTTTATCGACACCATAAAGCATCATCATAGTTATAACTGCAAAGTGCCAAGGACCAGCACCATTTGGCGTTGGAACAACCACTGCGAAACTCCCTACTATAAAGAGGGCCAAGCCAGCCAATGGTCCCAAATCAGAGGTAAAGGAGAAGCAATAAAACGTCAAATAAAAATGCAAGAAATAACACACCCAAATAAGTGCAGTAAATAGCCAATATAGATTTGCTTTTTTAATTTTTCGTAAAGCAATTACTCCCTCCCATATATTTTGTAAAATACCTTTTGCTCTATCTAGCAAAGTTAATTTTTTGGTTAGCCAATACAATAATATTATCACAGCTATAAAGCAGAAGATAAATATATAAAAGGAACTATTTGATAATAGTCCTTCGGCAGGAATTTGAATTCCTGTATTTTTAAAAAAAGCAAAAAAGTAATTTCCCTGCAATAAGATTGCTAGAAACAGAACAAAGAAGGCACAAGCAGAATCAACAAAGCGTTCAGCGACAACACTTCCTAGAGATTTCGAAAAAGAAACTTGATCATATTTGGTTAAGACTCCACACCGAGTAAATTCACCCAACCTAGGTACAACAAGATTCACAGCATAAGAGGTAAAGATAGCATTTACAGCATTGCTGCGTTTAGGTTTCACTCCTAAAGGCTCTAAAGCAAGCATCCATCTCCAACCTCTTAGAACATGACTTAATACTCCAAAAAACAGAGAAAGAATCATCCAATACCAATTGGTCTCATTCTCAAGCACATTCCACACTTTATCAAAATCTAAATCTTGATAGATCCAATAAATAATACCTACCCCCAGACCAAATGCAATGAGTACTTGCATTGTATATTTTAAACCTTTCTTTGTTTCCATTTCTATTTATGAAGCTACAAAACTACTTATTTTATTAGAATTTACCCAAATTCTACTTGCTGCTATTCATGAATGATGATTTTATAAAGAGTCAATCTAAAAACATTTGTTCTTAAGAAGAATAAATATCACACCTTGTCCAAGCATACAAAACTTGTTTTCTTACGGTCATTAAGGAGATATTCTCACTAGTACATATTACCATCATGACACCGACATGTCATCATCATGTCGGTGTCAAAGCATGAACATATCGGTGTCAAAAATACTCTTGTCGTGTTTTAAATCATAATTCATTAATGAAATACGAGAATCACTTAGAGCTTTCATCATGGGCTTTTTCTAAACTAGTATTTATGACTAAAATCGTAGACAAAGCAACTCATTCGCATAACCCCACACATCCATACGCTCAACAATTTATAAAATCATCTAGAACAGAATATATCATCTATAAAGTTACAACAGTGATTATTTTATCGCCCTATTTAGATAAAATGAAGTATTATTTAATAATTGGTATGAATTAGGTTATCTTTGTCCCTGTTATTAATATATAGTAGAATCACTGCATGAAATTAGTCAAACCAAAAAAATATCTAGGACAACATTTCCTTAAAGATCAGAAAATTGCACAAGATATAGCGAATACTGTAGACCTTATACCTGAAATTCCTATACTTGAAGTAGGACCAGGCATGGGTGTGCTTACTCAATATCTTCTACCCAAAGAAAGACCTATTAAAGTAGTCGATTTAGATACTGAGTCTATATTTTATCTATATGAAGAATTTCCTGCTTTAAAAAACGACATCATTGAAGCTGATTTTTTAGCAATGAATTTAAATCAAGTTTTCGATGGAAAGCCTTTTGTCCTTACAGGCAATTATCCTTATAATATATCGAGCCAGATATTTTTTAAGATGCTTGACAACAAAGAGATTATTCCACTATGTACAGGCATGATTCAAAAAGAAGTTGCTGAAAGAATTGCAGCCAAACCAGGGAAGAAAACCTATGGAATACTATCTGTACTTATCCAAGCTTGGTATGATGTAGAGTATCTATTTACTGTCAGTGAAAAAGTATTCAACCCACCACCAAAGGTAAAAAGTGCTGTTATCAGTATGAAACGAAATAACGTTTCAGCTTTGGGGTGTGACGAAAAATTATTTAAACAAGTAGTAAAAACAACATTTAATCAAAGAAGAAAAACCTTAAGAAACTCCATAAAGCCCATACTAGGTAAAAACTCCCCAATAACAGAAGATGATATTTTCATGAAACGCCCTGAACAACTCAGTGTAGAGGAGTTTATTAAAATAACAAATCTAGTAGAGAAAGAGCTACAAAACACATAGAGATAAACCATATGTAGTTAACATTTAAAAAAGGAATTAAGTCGTGAACCAAGAATTTATTGATCACATTAAAGCATTGATCAAAAACAAAGCACAATCCCAGCTTAAGGATGAATTGCAAAAGTTACACCCAGCAGATATTGCTGAGCTGTTAAATGACTTATCCTACACCGAAGCTAAAGATATCTATCGCTTACTCGACAATGAAATAGCAGCAGATGTTTTAGTGGAAATGGATGAGGATATTCGTAAAGACTTTCTAGAGCTTCTACCTTCGGCGACGATTGCTAAACGCTTTATTGATCATATGGATACCGATGACGCAGTAGACTTAATGCGTGATCTGGACACCGAAAAACAAAGCGAGATTCTTTCTCACATAGACGACGTAGAGCAAGCAGGTAACATTGTCGACCTATTGAAGTATGATGAGCATACTGCAGGGGGATTAATGGCCACAGAAATGGTTAAGGTGAATGAAAACCTTAGTATGCCCGAATGTCTAAAAGAGATGCGTGCCCAAGCTGAAGAACTAGATGAGATACACTATGTATATGTTGTTGATGATGATGATAGGCTTCAAGGTGTTTTCCCTTTGAAAAAAGTGATAACTTCTCCTTCTGTTTCCAAAGTGAAGCATGTAATGAAGAAAGATCCTATTTCAGTAAAAGTGGATACTCCCTTGGATGAGGTTGCACAAATCATTGAAAAATATGACTTAGTAGCCCTTCCTGTCGTTGATAGTATTGGAAGATTGGCTGGTATCATTACTGTGGATGACGTGATGGATGAAATCCGTGAACAAGCAGAAAAGGACTACCAATTGGCTTCGGGTTTATCTCAAGATGTTGAAACAGATGATAATCTATTTAAACAAACAAAGGCTCGTCTTCCATGGCTACTAATCGGAATGATTGGTGGTATGGGTAACTCCATTCTTATTGAAGGTTTTGAATCTACCCTCACTACAGAAATGTCTTATTATATCCCTCTTATTGGAGGAACAGGAGGAAATGTGGGAACTCAATCCTCCGCACTAGTAGTACAAGGATTGGCAAATAGTTCACTTGACTCAAAAGAAACAGTAAAGCAAGTATCTAAGGAAGCAGTAGTAGCATTAGTCAACGCAACTATAATATCTATGTTGGTTTATATTTTCAACTTTTTTAGATTTGGACCAACAGCTATCATTACATACTCTGTTTCATTGAGTCTTTTTTCTGTAGTAATGTTTGCCTCTATCTTTGGTACTTTAGTACCTATGACACTAGAAAGACTTAAAATAGACCCTGCAATTGCAACGGGACCATTTATTTCAATAACCAATGATATTGTAGGTATGATGTTTTATATGATGCTAACACGCTTACTATCATAAAATAAATTTATATATTCACAGAATAAAATTATATCATTTTCTTTAACTGATGTACAAAACAATAAATAGGCCGAGCCTATTCTCTTAAATGATTTTACAATGATGGATTCTCAAGAAAAGAAAGATGCTTTAAAAACTCAGAATACTCCAGAAAACAAAATAGACATGGATTCTGAGAACAATACTGAGAAAACTGTTTTTAATACAAAACAAGAAATTATCGACAGGCTAAGACTGCTATTAAATGATGCAGAGAACACTAATAAATCTGAGCTAGATACTCTAAAACAAGTTTTCTATAAGCTGCATATGCAAGAGTTAGCCGACAAACAAGAAAAATTTGTTCAAGATGGCGGGAAAGTTGAAGATTTTAAGCCTACTCCAGATCCACTAGAGATAGATTTAAAAAATTTAATAGATCAAGTTAAAGAAATCCGTCGTAAAATTGCTGTACGATCAGAGGAACTTAAAGAAGAAAATCTAAAAAAGAAAACAGCGATCATTGAAAAAATTAAATCTTTTGTGGATTCTCCCGAAGATGCTAACAATTCATACAAAGAATTTAAGGAGCTTCAAAATCAATGGAATGACATCCGATTAATACCACAATCTAAAGCAAATGAATTGTGGAGAACATATCAATTGTATGTTGAGCAATATTATGATATGCTCAAGCTAAATCATGAATTTAGAGAATATGATTTCAAGAAGAACCTTGAGCTTAAAACAGAACTTTGTGAGTTAGCTGAAAAGCTTGATGAAGAACCAGATGTTATCTCTGCCTTTCATCAGTTACAAAAGTTCCATCAACAATGGAGAGAAATTGGCCCAGTAGCCAAAGAATTGAGAGAAGATTTATGGGAGCGTTTTAAAGAAGCATCAACTGTAATCAACAAAAAGCACCAAGCTTATTTTGATGAAATAAAAGCTCAGGAGGTAGAAAACCTTAAGGCAAAAACGGAAATTTGCGAAACTATTGAAAAGATAGAATTAGACAAGCTAGAAAACTTTACAGATTGGAATAAAAAAACAGATGAAGTTTTAGCTTTGCAAGAGCAATGGAAAACGATAGGATTCACTCCTAGAAAAATGAACACTAAAATCTTTGAGCGTTTTAGAGCTGCTTGTGATCTCTTTTTTAATACAAAGGCTGAATTCTTCCAAGATGTAAAAGAAGAAATGGTCGATAATTTAAGTCAGAAAGAAGCTCTTTGCGAACAAGCTGAAGCATTAAAAGATAGTACAGACTGGAAAAAAACAACAGCTGATTTTATCAAGCTTCAAAAAGATTGGAAAAAGATTGGACCTGTTCACAAGAGCAAATCCAATATGGTTTGGAAGAGATTTAGTGCTGCCTGTGATTATTTCTTTGAAAAAAGAAATCAGCAAAATGCTGAACAACGTAAAGCACAAACAGATAATCTCGCTCTTAAGAAGGAAGTTATCACCAAACTTGAAGAATTAACTCAAGATGAAACTAAAGCTTCTGAAGTAAATGAAGAAGTTCACGAACTAATAAAACAATGGAATAGCATCGGTCATGTACCTTTTAAAGTCAAAGATTCTATATATAAACAATACAGAGACCTTATTGACAAGCATTTCCAAAGAGCCAATAAAGGTCAGGCCCAGCAAAAAATAAGTAATTTCAAAACCATTGTAAGCTCTATACAAGAAGGAGGTAATGAAAATGCTCTTTACCGAGAAAGAGAAAAGCTAATGAGAAAAGTAGAAAGATTGAAATCTGATTTAGCGACTTACGAAAACAACTTGGGTTTCCTAACGTTATCTAGTAAAAAGGGGAATAGCCTAATTGAGGAAGTAACAAGAAAAGTAGAAAGATTAAGAACTGAACTCGAAGTGTTTAATAAAAAAATAGAAGTCATTGATCAATCTATCTTTAGAAAAGACGAAAAATAAAACTAATTCATAAATTTCAGAAAAGGCTACTTCAACAAGTAGCCTTTTTATGTAAAAAATAATCCTAAAAAAAGTTCATAATCAGAATTATCTAATTATGAACTTTCAGTGTTGGGCTACCAGGACTCGAACCTGGAATATCAGGACCAGAATCTGGAGTGTTACCATTACACCATAGCCCAAGAATACTGTGCAAATATACAAAACTTTTTATAATTAAAAATGAGAAGGATAAAAATCGAAACTATTTTAATAAATATTTGTTCTACAAAGAATACTATTTATCAAAAATACGAGAAAGATTGTTGCGTTTTATATAATAAGTTGCAATGATCCAAGAAATCAATGTATATTTGTATATTAAGATCAAATGACATATTACCTCATACATTACATTTACAAGAGAGGTAAGCTAGTAATTGCGAACTAACAGAAAATTAAAATAACATTGAAGAAAACAAACACTGAATTTTTATTAAATCAAATTGTTGAATCTATACAAGATAAAAAAGGTAAAAAAGTGGTGGTGGCAGATCTTACTTCAATAGAAGATACTATTACCAACTACTTTATCATATGCGAAGGGTATTCACCGAATCAGGTTAGCAGTATTGCTAACAATGTGAAAGAAGAAGTAAAAGAAAATGCTGGTGAAGCTCCTTTAGTGGTTGATGGATTACGCAATGCAGAATGGGTAGCTATGGATTATGCAGATGTTATCGTACACATATTCCAACCAGAAGCACGTAATTTCTATAATCTAGAGACACTTTGGGCTGATGCTCAACTAAAATCAATACCTGATATCGATTAATTAATCATAATGAACAAAAGAATCAAAAGACCTAACAAGCCTAATATGCCAAAATTTAATTTAAACTGGCTATTCTTTTTTATAGCAATGATGCTCGTTGGGCTGTTAATCACCAATCCTGGAAGCTCACTCAACAAAGAGGTATCTTATGATGAGTTCCAAAACTATATCCGCAATGGATATGTAGAAAAAGTGATCGGCTACGACGACAATACAGTAGAAGCATACATAAAACAAGTAGCTGTTGCAGATGTTTTCGAACGCGATTCTACTCGTGTAGGAAGAAATCCAATGGTACTAACTGAAGCTCCTTCTAGAGCTGCATTAGGAGAATTCATAGAAAAAGAAGCAACAGAAGGTAACTTTGACGGCTCAATTACTTATGACAAGAAGAAAGATTATTTCGGAGCACTACTTTGGAACATCTTACCTATTTTGGTCATCATAGCATTCTGGATCTTTATCATGAGAAGAATGAATTCTGGTGGAGGAGGTTCTGGTGGTGGAGTCTTCAATGTAGGTAAATCAAAAGCAAAACTTTTTGAAAAAGGAGAATCTACTAATGTAACATTTAAAGATGTTGCAGGTCTGAGTGAAGCAAAACAAGAAATTGAAGAGATTGTAAACTTCTTAAAAGACCCACAAAAATATACTCGATTAGGAGGTAAAATACCAAAGGGAGCATTACTTGTAGGCCCTCCAGGTACAGGTAAAACTTTATTGGCAAAAGCTGTTGCTGGTGAAGCACATGTACCTTTCTTCTCTATGGCAGGATCTGATTTTGTTGAAATGTTTGTTGGGGTAGGTGCATCACGTGTCCGTGACTTATTTGAACAAGCTAAGAAGAAAGCTCCATGTATCGTCTTCATTGATGAGATTGATGCTGTAGGTAGAGCTCGTGGCAAAAATCCTTCCATGGGAGGCAATGATGAAAGAGAGAACACCCTTAACCAACTTCTTACCGAGATGGATGGTTTTGGCTCAAATAGTGGAGTTATTATTTTAGCAGCTACAAACCGTGTAGATGTATTAGATAAAGCTCTTCTACGTGCTGGTCGTTTCGATAGACAAATTTATGTTGACTTACCAGATTTAAACGATCGTATTGAGATATTCAACGTACATTTACGTCCTTTAAAAACAGACGATTCTGTTGATGTAGAATTATTAGCTAGACAAACTCCTGGGTTCTCCGGTGCAGATATAGCTAATGTTTGTAATGAAGCTGCACTAATTGCAGCTAGACATAATAAGGAGTATGTTACAAAACAAGACTTCTTAAATGCAGTCGATAGAATTGTAGGTGGACTTGAAAAGAAAAATAAAATTACAACAGAAGAGGAAAGAAGATCCATCGCTATTCATGAAGCTGGTCATGCTAGCATCTCATGGGTGCTAGAACATGCTAATCCTTTAGTAAAAGTAACCATAGTACCTAGAGGTAGAGCTCTTGGTGCAGCTTGGTATCTTCCTGAAGAAAGACAAATTACAACCAAAGAACAAATGCTTGATGAAATGTGTGCGTTACTTGGAGGTAGAGCAGCAGAAGATGTATTCTTAGGAAGAATATCAACCGGTGCAATGAATGACTTAGAGCGAGTAACAAAACAAGCTTATGCTATGATTGCCTACTTTGGTATGAGTAGAGAACTACCCAACCTAAGTTACTACAACAACAATGAATATAATTTTAGTAAACCCTATAGTGAAAAAACGGCTGAACTAATTGATATAGAAGCTAAAAGACTTATCAACACTCAGTACGAAAGAGCAAAAGATTTATTAAAAGAATATTCTAAGCAACACAATAAGCTTGCAGAAGAATTAATGGATAAAGAAGTAATCCTTGCAGATGATGTAGAAGCTATATTTGGTAAGAGAAAATGGAAATCTCGTACCGACGAAATTATGGCCCTACAGCTAGAAGAAAAGAGGAAAGAAGAAGCCAAAAAGAATAAAGAAGAGAATAAAGAATCTGAGAATACTCCTACATCTAATGAAGGAAATACAACAGAAGATACCACTTCTAAAGCTTCATCAACTTCGGATGAATCATCTGATTCAGTAATCAATCAATAACTCTAATTGACATCGTGAAATCAAATTTTATACAACGATCAATAACAGGCCTACTATTTGTTTTACTCTTAGTAGGCTCTATTGTTTATAGTCCTATCACATTCGTGGCTCTATTTTCAGTAATTTCTGCCTATACAACTTATGAGTTGAGTGGGCTACTCAACAACAGTGGCAAGTATAAGATAAACAGACTAATCAGCTCTTTGGGTTCATTCTATCTTTTTATTGCTTTTGCTAGTTATGTATCAGACTTAACAACATCTGAAATATTTATCCCTTATCTAGGTATTATTCTTTACTTAATCATAAGTGAATTGTACCTTAATCAAGATAACCCTATTGGGAACTTAGCAGGCACAATGCTTACACAGATTTATGTAGGACTTAATTTTGCCCTTATAAATACAATATGTTTCATCGTTAAAGATGGAGGATTACATATTGCCTATTACAACATAATGCCTTTAGCACTATTTATTTTTATATGGGTAAGTGATTCAGGAGCTTACTGTGTGGGTAGCACGATCGGCAAAAATAAGCTTTTCCCTAGAATTTCTCCTAATAAGAGTTGGGAAGGAAGTATTGGGGGTGCATTATTTGCAGTAATAGCAGCTTTAGTTATAGGCTATTTTAGCCCTATTCTCAATTATGCTCAATGGGTAGGATTTGCCTTAGTAGTCGTAATTTTTGGTACATGGGGAGACCTCACAGAATCTTTATTTAAACGTCAATTAGGCATTAAAGACTCAGGAAATATTCTTCCAGGACATGGAGGATTCCTTGATCGCTTTGATAGTACAATACTAGCTATACCAGCTGTTGTTTTTTATCTATATCTTACACGATTATTCTAAAACAGTATATAATAGGAACTAATAAAATAAGAGGGTGTCTAGTTGCAATTAGACACCCTCTTATTTATTATTCATTTCAATCTTATTACTCTAGATTAGCTTTCTTATCACTCTCCACATCTATCTTCTTATTGTCTATATTTTTCAAAGGAACATCAATCGTACTTTCTTCTCCTTTTTCGTTCTTCCAGAGAATTTTTATACCCGTTTTGCCTGATAAATCTATCGTATTCAAATTAAAAGAGGCCATACTATTACTTACATAACTAGAGTTATTATTGTATGTATTATATCTAAATTCTAAATAAATAGAGCTATCATCAGGGCTTTCTTTTAATTGGTTTTCTACTAATGATACTTTATGAGCTTTTGCTTCAGATGGCAAACGATAAGTAAATTTAATATTTAAATAATCATTGCTTACCCACATCTCATTTACAGATGGTATTCCATCATTACCAAACTTTTTATCATCTTCTTCAGACTTAACAAACTCCACATTTTTAGTTAAAATCTCATAGAGGTAGTTCACTTTCACAATATGATCATAACCATTGTAATTATCCCCCAAAATGGTATAGTCTGCTACTACACGTTGGCCATCAACACTATTATAATTAATCCAACCGGCTCCCACCCATAACTTTTGACCCGAGTCAAGTTTCAGAGAATATGTATTTCCTTCACGCACCACGGTAGCATAAGAAATCCAAAAATCACCTAAAGAGTATCCATCATCATCATTACAACTTTGAAATCCAACTAGCATTGTTACACTTAAACAAGCTAGAAATATTTTTTTAATCATTGTTTTCATCTGTATAAAAATTAATGAGTTTACTAAGTATAACATCTCTCTATACTTAATAAACTCATCAATCTCTAAAATACTGCTTTATTGGAGGTATATTAATTATTTTTTAACAAATCAATCATTTTAGAAGCAGCATGTGTAGGAGCACCCTCCTCTCCTAGTATCACTTGCATTTCTTTATAATTGTCAAGCATTGTCTTACGATATTTATCATCTGAGATAAGTTTATTTAATTCCTTATCCAAATGCTTCTTAGTCATTGTATCGGCTACCAATTCTTGAATTATTAATCGATTAACAATAAGATTAACCAAAGAAATATATTTTACTTTTAACACCTTCTTACGTAGAAAAGCAATTATCTTACCTACTGGAGTATAATAACAAACAACTTGAGGCACTTTAAAAAGAGCAGTTTCTAACGTCGCTGTTCCTGAAGTTACTAAGGCAGTATGAGAATGACTTAAAAGAGGATATGTCTCACCAAAAATCAATTGAACATTAGTACCTTTTATAAATTCATCATAATATGATTTATCTACTCCAGGAGCACCCGCTAGAACTAATTGATAGTCTTTATAAGCTGATGCCGATTCAATCATCATAGGCAAGTTGTCTTTTATTTCTTGCTTTCTACTTCCTGCCAACAGAGCTATTATAGGCTTTGTTCCTAAATTCGTTCTAGAAGTAAACTCTCCAATAGTTTCTTTATAAGATGATTTAAAAGCCACAATTTCATCCACTGTGGGATTACCTACATAATGAATGGGATAGTTGTGTTTTTTGTAAAAATCAACTTCAAAAGGAAGAATTGAAAACATTTCATCAATGTCTCTGCGTATATTTTTTATGCGATACTCTTTCCATGCCCATATCTTGGGTGAGATATAGTAGTAAATCGGAATAGACGTATTTTTCTTTATATACTTAGCGATATTTAAATTAAAGCCAGGATAATCAACAAGAATTAGAACATCTGGATTCCAACTCACAACATCTTCTTTACAAAATCGCATATTAGCAAATATAGTACGCAAGTTTAAGAGCACAGGAATAAAGCCCATAAAAGCAAGATCCTTGTAATGTCTTACTAAATTTCCTCCTACCGCTTTCATCAAGTCTCCTCCAAAGAAACGAAACTCTGCAGAGGGGTCTTGCTTTTTTAACTCACTCATCAAATGAGATGCATGCAAATCTCCTGAGGCTTCTCCAACTATCAAGTAATACTTCATGTACTAACTACTCCTCATCTTCCATTAATAAACCTGCTACTAAGCTGTCTAATTCCTTAGCAAATTTATAATCAGTCATATCTACCAACGTAGGTGTAATAGCACCATAACCATTTGCTAAAGCCCAATTGTCACTTTTCTCATGTCCTTTCTTGAGTGGAACAAATGAACCTGACATCCAATAATAATTTTCATCAAAAGAACGAGGACAAGGTTCCCATTCATTAGACCAACTACCTCGAGCTTGTTGACAAACCTTTAATCCCTTAATTTCTTCAACCTTAGGGAAATTAACATTTAAGCAGGTATAGTCTGGCAAACCATTAAGCAAAACCATTTTCGTTAATTCTCTAACATATTTACCCATAGGTTCGAAATCGGCACCTTGATCATGATCACAAAGAGAAAAACCAATAGCAGGTATTCTATTTACACAAGCTTCTATTACCGCCCCCATTGTTCCAGAATAATGTACATTGACTCCTGAATTATCACCATGATTAATTCCACTAAGTACTAAATCGGGGTCTCTATCTAAAATGGCATGACGAGCCAGCTTTACACAATCAACAGGAGATCCAGAGCATCTATAAACGGTTAATCCAACATCTTTACGAATCATTTTAAAGTGCACAGGTTGAGTTACTGTTAGAGAACAGCCACTACCAGATCGAGGAGCATCTGGAGCTACAACAACAATTTCTCCTAAGGGACGAACAAACTTTACAAGCTCACTAATTCCTTTGGCTATAAGGCCATCGTCATTCGTGATTAATATTAATGGTTTATTATGACTCATTTCTTTTTTATTTTAAATTATATGCTACAAATATAACCATATTTATGGCTTTTTGGTTGAGGAAGTGTAAATCCGTTATTATATTTAGAGATTATAAGCATCTGCAAGCTAGGAAAAAACGAATAAAATTGAATAAAAATTAGTATATTTGCTTAATAGCAAAATATTTATAATAGAGTTGTTATATCATTCCTAGCTCTAAGAGTTATAAACATAAGATATAACTTATCAACAGTTTTAATAAAGTTCATCTTATTTATGAGGACTTCTTATGTATTATCACTTATTTCGCTTTTATTAATTGATAAATTGATATGGGAAAAATAATCACTTTGGCTAACCAAAAAGGTGGAGTCGGCAAAACTACAACGACTATCAATCTTGCAGCATCACTTGCTACGCTAGAAAAGAAAGTACTCGTTATTGACGCTGATCCTCAAGCCAATGCTACATCTGGGTTAGGTGTAAATATGAGACAATCTGCTCACAGCATTTACGAATGCATTATAGATAGAAAAAACTCTAAAATAGAAAATGCTATCCTTACGACAGAAATAGATACTTTACAAGTAGTATCCTCGCATATCAATTTAGTAGGAGCTGAAATTGAGATGCTTAGTCTAGACAATAGAGAGAATATTCTTAAAGAAATTCTAACCCCTCTTAAGAAGAGATATGATTATATTTTAATTGACTGCTCTCCATCATTAGGACTTATTACGGTAAATGCTCTAACTGCAGCAGATTCAATAATTATTCCCGTACAGGCTGAGTATTTTGCATTGGAAGGAATTAGTAAATTATTGAATACAATTAAAATTATCAAATCAAGATTAAATCCAAATCTTGAAATTGAAGGATTTTTACTTACAATGTACGATTCAAGATTGAGACAAGCTCGACAGATACATGAAGAAGTAAAAAAACACTTCCAAAACTTAGTTTTTAAAACCGTTATTCATCGTAATGTAAAATTAAGTGAAGCCCCAAGTTATGGGCTACCAACCATTTTATATGATGCAGACTCTAGTGGAGCTAAGAATTATCTAGCTCTAGCAAAAGAGTTAATCAAAAAGAATAAATAGTTTAGTGAATTATGGCACAGAAAAGGAATACTTTGGGAAGAGGATTAGACGCTTTACTCTCAATGGATGAGATTAAAACTGATGGTTCTTCTTCTATCAATGAAATTGAAATTTCTAAAATTTCAGTTAACCCTAATCAACCTCGAAGAGAATTCAATCAAGAAGCTTTAGAAGAGTTGGCTAGCTCTATCTCTGAAATTGGAATTATTCAACCAATTACTCTAAGAGAATTGTCTCTTGATAGATACCAGATCATTGCAGGAGAAAGAAGATTCCGTGCCTCTCAATTGGCTGGATTAAAATCTATCCCAGCATATATCCGTAAGGCAAGTGATGAGAATGTACTTGAAATGGCTCTTATTGAAAATATTCAAAGAGAAGATCTCAATGCTATTGAAGTTGCATTAGCTTACCAACACTTAATTGAAGAATATGACTTGACTCAAGAAAGACTAAGTGAAAGAGTAGGTAAAAAGAGAGCTACTATTGCCAACTATGTTCGACTATTAAAGCTACCTGCTCCTATTCAAGTTGCTCTTCAACATAGACAAATTGATATGGGACATGCTCGAGCTTTATTGCCTCTCGAAAACCCTAAGCTACAAATAAAGCTACTAAAAGATATCATCAAGAATAACTACTCAGTTCGCAAAGTGGAAGAGATTGTAAAAGATCTAAACGCTGGTGAAGAGCTGAGTTCAGGTAAGAAGAAACAAAATGCTCAATTACCCGAAGAGTTTAATATTCTTAAACAACACCTTTCAGGTTTTTTCAATACAAAAGTTCAACTAACTTGCAGTAGCAAAGGAAAAGGAAAAATCAGCATCCCCTTTGGGAATGAAGAGGAGCTTGAAAGAATTATAGAAATATTTGATTCACTCAAAAAATAAATGAATAAAGCAAAGAGCTTAATATATTACACCCTCCTTGTTTTGGGTACACTAATAGGTAGCTTAATGACCACTCGGGTACAAGCTCAGGAAGTAAAACAAAAAACAGAGGAAGAAGTACTTAAACAACTAGAGAGTCAACAAAAAATTGATTCTCTTTTGAGTACTATAGACACTGTAAGCCCTCAAGGCAACATCATCTCTGATAGTATCTTGTTGGCTGATAGCATTCAATCCATAAATCAAGCTCGCTTGGATAGTTTAAATCATGCTACCCCTAAAATAGCACCTATGGATGAACCAACTATTGATCCGAATCAATGGAGACCAAATCCTACTAAAGCAACATGGTATGCTATTATATTCCCTGGAGGAGGACAAATCTATAATCGTAAATACTGGAAACTGCCCATTTTCTATGGTGGTTTTGCTGGTTGTGCTTATGCCCTTAATTGGAATAACACAATGTACAAAGATTACTCTCAAGCTTACAGAGATTTAAAAGACAATAATCCAAACACCAATAGCTACCTAGAGCTACTTCCACCTAATGTAACTATTGATGAAGGAAGACTTGAAACCATATTAAAAAACAGGAAAGATAAATTTAGACGTTACCGAGATTTAAGTGTCATTGCTTTTATTGGAGTCTACGTTTTATCTATAATTGATGCCTATGTAGATGCTGAGCTATCTAACTTTGATATTACACCTGATTTAAGTATGAGAATTGAACCAACAATAATAAACAACAATACAAATACTTCTAATAATAATATATTACAAAATAATTCTGTAGGCTTACAGTGTAAGTTTACGTTTTAAAGAATACAAGGGATAAAATAATGAAGAAAGTAATAGTAAGCGTATTCATCTTCATCAGTCTATTCATGACTGTTACAAGTAAAGCGCAAATACAGAACCAAACCATAGATGAAGATATAGAAATTCCTGAAACCATGATTTGGTCTATAGATAGCTTATTGAATGACTGGAAAACACAAAAGTATCTAGACTTACAGAAAGACTGTCAAACAGCAAAAGACAATCCTTTCTTCCCAGATTCTATATACAATCATCGACTAAGTCGCATTCCATCTATTATGGAAATGCCATACAACTCTGTTGTACGTAGTTTTATTGATCTTTATTCAGTAAGGCTAAGACAACAGGTAGCTATTATGCTTAGTTCTACTAATTTCTACATCCCCATTTTTGAAGAAGCTCTAGATGCCTATAACCTACCATTAGAACTAAAATACCTACCTATTATTGAATCTGCATTAAATCCAACAGCCGTATCAAGAGCTGGAGCAACAGGATTATGGCAGTTTATGCTCAGCACAGGCAAAGAATACGGATTAGAAACAAACAGTTTAGTAGATGATAGAAGAGATCCAATAAAAGCAACATGGTCTGCCGCTAGATACCTAAAAGATCTTTATGAAATTTATCACGATTGGAACTTAGTTATTGCTGCATATAATTGTGGACCAGGTAATATAAACAAAGCAATACGACGTGCTGGAGGTGAATCTGATTATTGGGAAATCTACAATTATTTACCCAAAGAGACAAGGGGTTATGTTCCTGCCTTTATCGCGGCAAACTACATAATGACCTATTATTGTGATCATAATATATGCCCGATTGAAAGCACATTACCAGTTGTTAGCGACACTGTAATTGTTAATAAAGAAATTCACTTCGACCAAATTAGTAGCATCTGTAATATAGACAAAGAAGAATTAAGAAGTCTAAATCCTCAATATAAAAGAGATATTATTCCTGGTAATACCAAACCTTACGCGCTAAGATTACCTCATTATACCATCCCAACATATATAGAAAATCAAGATTCTATATACAACTATAAACGAGACGAATATTTTACAAATAGGAAAAAAGTAGAAGCTAAGCAAAAACCTAAAGCACCAACATCTAGAACTACTTATTACAAGATTAAAAATGGGGATACTTTATCTACCATAGCTCGTAAACATGGCGTTAGTGTAAGCAAATTGAAACAATGGAATGGGCTTAAGAACAATAATATTAGAGCCGGTAAGACATTGAAGATTATAAAGTAGTTCCTTTAGTTGCCTTATTGCTATTAATAACTATTTTTGTACCTAGTAGAACCATAAATGCTGAGTTGAATGAATAAACAAACTGAAAAAGAAAAAGCCGAAGAGGTGATGATTCAAGAAGCCTTTCAAGAGTTGTTAAACGATTACCTAGCAACTAAACATAGAAAAAGGATAGAAATCATTACTAAGGCTTTTAATTTCGCAAATGAAGCTCATAAAGGCATCCGTAGGAGATCTGGAGAACCTTATATTATGCACCCCATTGCTGTGGCAAAAATAGTGTGTAATGAAATTGGTTTGGGATCTACTTCAATTTGTTCTGCTCTCCTTCACGATGTCGTTGAAGATACTGACTATACTGTAGACGACATTGAAAACATATTTGGTCCTAAAATAGCACAGATTGTTGATGGATTAACAAAGATATCTGGTGGTATTTTTGGAGATAGAGCTTCAGCTCAAGCAGAAAACTTCAAGAAGTTATTGCTTACTATGTCTGATGACATTCGAGTTATCTTGATAAAAATAGCCGATCGCTTACACAATATGAGAACGCTCGGTTCAATGCTACCAAGTAAACAGTATAAAATAGCAGGAGAAACCCTATACATTTACGCTCCGTTGGCTAATCGCTTAGGCTTATATAAAATCAAAACAGAGCTAGAAAACCTCAGCTTCAAGTATGAGCATCCACAAGAATATGAATTCATCAGTAAAAAACTAGAAGAAACTGCTGCTGAACGTGATGTGATATTCAAAACATTTGCTACTCCTATAAAGCGAGAACTCGATAAGATGGGCATACAGTACCGTATTATTGCCCGTATTAAATCCATCTACTCCATCTGGAACAAGATGCAAACCAAGCACATCCCTTTTGAAGAGATCTATGATATATTAGCAGTTCGTGTAATCTTTGAACCTAGAAGTAAAGCGGAAGAATTAAACGATTGCTTTGATATTTATGTTGCTATTTCTAAGATTTACAAGCCTCATCCTGATAGATTAAGAGATTGGGTTAGCCACCCGAAAGCAAATGGTTACCAAGCCCTTCATGTTACTTTAATGGCAAACAATGGTCAGTGGATTGAGGTTCAAATCAGAAGTGAAAGAATGAACGACATTGCAGAACAAGGTTTTGCTGCTCACTGGAAATACAAAGAAGGAGGAGGTAGTGAAGATGAAGGCGAATTAGAAAAATGGCTTAAAACCATTAAGGAAATATTAGACGATCCACAGCCAGATGCAATGGATTTTCTTGATACTATAAAATTAAATTTATTTGCCTCAGAAATTTTCGTATTCACTCCTAAGGGAGATATCAAAACAATGCCACAGAACTCTACAGCGCTAGATTTTGCATTCGCCCTACATACAGATATAGGAATCCACTGCATTGGAGCTAAAGTAAACCACAAACTAGTTCCTTTAAGTCATAGACTTCAGAGTGGTGATCAAGTTGAAATCCTTACATCTCAACAAGAAAGGGTTGAACCTTTTTGGGAAAACTTTGCAACGACTGCTAAAGCAAAGACAGAAATAGCTTCGTATTTACGCAAGAAAGATAGGGTATTACAAGTAGAGGGGGATAAAGCCTTAGTTTCCTTTTTTAAGGATATCGATATAAAGCAAAGTCCAAATCTAGTAAACAAACTAGTAACACTACATAGCCTTAAATCTAGAGAAGAACTAACAAAGGCTGTTGGTTCTGGAGAAATTCTATTGGGTGATTTAGAAAAAGAACAAATTTTAGGTAAGCAAGTACCTACTTGGAAAAAGTATCTTACATTTTCTTTTGGCAATAAAACAGATAAGGAAATGCCTAAGACAACAGAATCTGTAGAACAAAGAGTTGATCCTAAAAAAACATTTATTCTTACTTCAGAAGAATTAAACAAAACCTATCAATTAGCTAGTTGTTGCCATCCTATTCCAGGAGATTCGGTGTTAGGATATTTGGATGAAAATGGAAGACTATTTATCCATAAAAGACAATGTCCCGTAGCTACTCGACTAAAAAGTAGCTTTGGAAATCGAATAATAGCAACAGCATGGGATGACAACCACACTCATTCATTTCTAGTAATTATCTATATAAAAGGGATCGATAGCTTGGGCCTATTAAACGATATTACTCAAGTTATATCCAGACAGTTAAATGTCAACATTAAAAACATTACTTTTAATACTGACGATGGTATTTTTGAGGGAAAAATAAAGATTTACGTACACGATGTAGACGAAGTAAATAGCTTGACAGAAGAACTTAAGAAGATACAAGGAATCAAGCAAGTATCAAGAATAGAAGAATAACTAGCGCTGGTCTAATTCTTTCCTCATGGCTAGAAGTTCAGCCTTAATATTCTTAAGATGCTGTAACAAATCGAAACAAGATAGAGTTACCTCTTTATTATGAGTCATTTTTTTACGAGCTCCAGCAAGCGTCATCCCTTTAACTTTCACTAAATGATAAATTAATTCTATCCGCTCAATATCTTCTTTCATATAAAGACGAGCACCTCTACGATTTTTTTTAGGCTTTAATGTTGGAAATTTCTTTTCCCAATAACGAAGAAGAGATTCATTCACCTTAAACATTTCAGCGACCTCGCTAATTGAGTGATATAATTTCATCTCTCCCTTTAACATTTCATCTACTTTATCTTTTATCGCAGCAGCATCTTTGTCAATTTCTGTACTATCTACTAGCACATCTTTATTTATTTCATATAAGTTCTCTTGCACATTTCTCTTATGATCTTCCATATTACTATAAATTGTCTCTTGTGTTTTCTACTAAATTGATGATTCTAGAATAAAATAGATCCTAGATATATTCCTAAAATATTGAGTTTTATCTAAATAAACAAAGAATTTAAACAGCCTCAAACTTTGTTACCAATTAATTTATTCGCTAATTAAGCCACAAAAATAATAAAATCAAGTTATCTTTGTTGATCCTTTCATAAAGAATATTAACCTCGAGGATAGAGATATAAATATGATGACGGCAAAAGAAATTAGAGAATCATTTAAAGAGTTCTTTGAGTCTAAGGGACATCAAATAGTTCCTTCAGCTCCAATGGTTATTAAAGATGACCCTACATTAATGTTTACTAATGCAGGTATGAATCAATTTAAAGATATCATTCTTGGTAATAAACCTGCCAAATATAAAAGAGTCGCCGATTCTCAAAAATGTCTTCGTGTAAGCGGTAAGCACAATGACCTTGAAGAAGTAGGTCATGATACTTATCACCACACCATGTTTGAGATGCTAGGTAATTGGTCATTTGGTGATTACTTCAAAAAAGAAGCCATCGAATGGGCCTGGGAATATCTTGTTGATGTTCTTCAATTAGACTCAAACAGATTATATGCTACAATTTTTGAAGGTAGCCCCGAAGAAGGTCTTGACCGTGATGAAGAAGCATTTTCTTTTTGGGAAAAACATCTTCCAAAAGAACGCATTATAAATGGCAACAAGCACGATAACTTCTGGGAAATGGGTGATACGGGTCCTTGTGGTCCTTGCTCTGAAATACATATTGACTTAAGAAGTGAAGCTGAGCGTAAAGCTGTAGATGGTCGTTCATTGGTGAACCATGACCACCCTCAAGTAATTGAGATATGGAATCTTGTGTTTATGCAATTCAACCGTAAAGCGGACGGGACTTTAGTAGATCTTCCACATAAAGTAATTGATACGGGTATGGGATTCGAACGTCTATGTATGGCTCTTCAAGGCAAAATATCAAACTACGATACAGATGTTTTCCAACCTCTAATCCAAAAAATAGCATCACTAGCTAATGTTAAATATGGGGAAAGTAAAGAGTTGGATATAGCCATGCGAGTAATAGCAGACCATATCCGAACTATAGCATTCTCAATAGCTGATGGTCAATTACCATCTAATGCAAAAGCAGGATACGTTATCAGACGTATTCTTCGTAGAGCAGTACGCTATGGATATACTTTCTTAAACCAAAAAGGTGCATTTATGTACAAGCTTCTACCTGTACTAAACGAAAGTATGGGAGACGCTTACCCTGAACTAATAGCTCAAAAGGTACTGATTGAAAAAGTAATTAAAGAAGAGGAAGAATCTTTCTTACACACTCTTGAAACAGGTATACACCTTCTTGAGAACACAATGGATGAAACTCGCAAACAAGGAAAAACAGAGATCAGTGGTAAAGAAACGTTTACTCTATATGATACTTATGGATTCCCTCTAGATTTAACAGAACTAATCTTAAGAGAACATGGTATGACTGCTGATTTAGAAGGTTTCAATGCTGAAATGCAAAAGCAAAAAGATAGAGCTCGTAATGCAGCATCAATTGAAACATCAGATTGGGTAACAGTAAAAGAAGGTACTACAGAGTTTATTGGTTACGATTACACAGAATATGAAGTATCTATTCTTCGCTATCGTAAGATTACTCAAAAGAAGAAAACATATTTTCAACTTGTCTTAGATAAAACTCCTTTCTATGCAGAAAGCGGAGGTCAAGTAGGCGACACTGGTGTCCTTGTTAACGACAACGAAACAATTGATATTATTGATACAAAGAAAGAGAATAATCTCCCTATCCATATTACAACAAAGCTTCCTACTGATCTTGAAGCTACATTTATGGCTTGTGTCGATAGAGAAAAACGTGCAGCTTGTGCTGCCAACCATAGTGCAACGCACTTACTAGACCAGGCTTTACGGGAAGTATTAGGCTCTCATGTTGAGCAAAAAGGGTCGCTAGTAACACCTGAAACTCTGCGTTTCGACTTTTCACATTTCCAGAAAGTAACAGATGAAGAAATCCGTCAAGTAGAACAAATCATAAATGAGCGTATTCGTCAGAATATTTCATTAACAGAATATCGCAGCATTCCAATCCAAGAAGCCAGAGATTTAGGTGCTATAGCCCTTTTTGGTGAAAAATATGGAGAAGAAGTGCGTGTAGTTCAGTTTGATGAATCTATTGAATTCTGTGGTGGTACTCATGTGCCAGCAACAGGAAGTATAGGTATGTTTAAAATCATATCAGAAGGATCTATTGCTTCTGGAATCAGACGTATCGAAGCATGGACAGGCGAAAAAGTTGAGCAACTCGTATATGAGGTAGAAGATACACTTAAAGACTTAAGATCTTTATTCAATAATACTCCTGACCTTGTTTCTACAATAACTAAGTTCATTGTAGAAAACACCGAATTGAAGAATCAAGTTGAAGACTATATGAAAGAAAAAGAGGCTTCAATCAAAGAAAGATTACTTCAAAATGCAGAAGTTATAAATGGAGTAAAAGTTATTCAAACAGTGAGTAATCTTCCTGCACATATTGTAAAAAATATTGCATTCCAACTTCGTGGAGAAGTTACTGAAAACTTATTCTTCGTTGCTGGTAGCATAGAAAAAGGGAAGCCGATGTTAACTGTTATGTTAAGCGATGACTTAATAGAAAGAGGACTAAAAGCTGGAGACCTAGTTCGCCAAGCAGCTAAGCTTATTCAAGGCGGAGGAGGTGGTCAACCTCATTTTGCCACTGCTGGAGGAAAAAATCCAGATGGATTACATGCAGCAGTAGAAAGCATTATTGAATCTGCTAATTTGAGATAATTTTAGATACCACTAATAACATAAAAAAGAGAGTCAATTCTATGAGTTGACTCTCTTTTTATACTATATCAATTGATCCGCAGGATAATTCACAAGATATAAATGCTCTGTAGCACGAGTAAACGCAGTGTATAACCATCTAAAATATTCTGTACTTAAATAATCAGTACTCATATAACCTTGATCGAGAAATACATTTTTCCACTGACCACCCTGTGCCTTATGTCCCGTAATAGCATAAGCATATTTTACTTGTAAAGCATTAAAGTGAGGATCTTCTTTAATTTTCTTAATTCGCTCTCTTTTAATTGAGACATCCGCATAATCTTCTAAAACAGCATAAAATAACTTTTCTTGATCATTCCGAGATAATGCAGGAGTATCTGTATGCAATGTGTTCAATAGTAGCTTCACATCCATTTCATAGTGATCATAATCAGGTAGCGATATTGTTGCATCGGCAAAGCGAAAACCATACAGTTCATAAGTACTGTTTAATCGCTCCACTTTTACGATTTCTCCATTGGCTATAAAATCTATTTCCTTATACTCTTTAGACCAAAAGTAATTATTTTTATTTACCATAAGTAAATCACCCGTATTGAGTTCATCTTCACGATAAAGTATCGCTGCACGGATACCTTTATTATAGAGATTCGCTCTTTTATTCGATCTACAAACAACAATCGTTTCGTCCATCCCTTCTCTTCCATAACAAGTGTTTAGTTCTTCTATCAACTCAGTACCTGGAACATTTTTAATATCAAGGAAATCTTGAAGTTTTATCTGTGGCAATTTAAGAACATCCCCCTCAGATAAATGAGTCCGTAACTGCGTTGCATTATATAAAATTCCAGAATTTTCTTCTTGTCGTACAACATCCGTCATTTCACAATTATGAACTCGCAGTCCGTAGCCAGAAAGTTGATCTGAGATTAAAGCAGGACTCAAATCCTCTCCTATGGGAGGTAACTGCGCGGTATCTCCCATCAAAATCAATTTGCAATTTGTTCCAGAATACACATAGTGAATAAGATCATCGAGCAAGCAACCCGAACCAAAAGAAGATCCTGAGAGACCTTGATTCGCAATCATAGAAGCCTCATCAACAATAAACAGAGTATTGCTATAAAGATTTACATTTAACTCAAAGTTACGATCTTCAGCACCAAATTTCTTCTCTCTGTATATTCTTTTATGGATAGTAAATGCTGGATAATCAGCATAAGAAGAGAAAACCTTAGCTGCCCTACCGGTAGGAGCCATCAATATGACTTTTTGTTGTAAAGAAATCAAGGCTTTAACCAATGCTCCAACAAGAGACGTTTTACCTGTTCCAGCGTATCCTTTCAGTAGAAAAATATCATCTGTTTTTTTAGATGAGAGGAAGTGAGATAATTGGATAATTACCTGATTTTGTTGATCAGTGGGACTGTATCTAAAGTTTTCTTTTATCTTTTTAGCGAAAAAAGTGTATAACATCCTATTAGTGTGAAAAAGTTTTTCTATTCTATCGTTAAATAGATTAATTTATTCTATTTTTGCAAGTACGAATATAAACTAAAAATAATACATATCATGAAAAAAGTAACTAATGTCGTATTAGCTATTTGTGCGGTAGCTTTACTTTACATGTGCTATGCAAGTATCATGGGCCCTATTAACTTCGATAAAGAGAAAAGCATCAGAGAAAAAGCTGTTATCGCTCGTTTAATCGAAATTAGAGAAGCTCAATTAGAGTACCGTAAACAGTTCAGCCACTATGCTAACGATTTTGACAGTTTGATTGACTTCATCAAACATGGTAACATTCAAAGTCTATATAAAGTTGGCGAACTTACCGACCTTCAAAAAGAAGATGGTCTTACAGAAGAAAAAGCTATGAAGATCATCAATAAAGCAAAAGCTACAGGTGATTGGAAAGAAGTTGAGAAGAACGGTTTAACAGAATTCAAGCGTGATACGATTGAAGTTCCTGTTCTTGAAACTCTTTATCCTAAGGGATTTGTTGCTGACTCAATTCAATTTGTTCCATTTACAGGTGGTGCTAAATTTGAACTTTCAGCTAAAGTTGATACTATTCAATCAGGTCCAGCAAGATTTTTCCAAGCTCAAACTCCATACCATGTTTATTTAAAAGGTCTTGACGAACAAGAAATTAAAAACATGACCTACTTACGCCAACAACTAGACAGATATGCTGGTCTTAGAGTTGGTTCTATGGAAGAACCTATTACAACAGGTAACTGGGAATCTCTATAATAGTATAGAGAACAACTTAACTTCTAATTAATCGAAGTTATAAACACTAGAATATGTCTCCAATAACTACAATTCAAGAAATGGATTTTAGCAAATCGGAACAATATACATTATCCATCCGTATTAATACGGATGGATTTTCTTTTTCTATCTACAACCCATTAAGCGATAATCCTTATACCTTTTTTGATTTAGATATTGACAGAAAACTTCCTTTGATTGCTAATTTCAAGGCACTAGTAACCAATCATCCTTTTTTAAGTCAACTTTATAAGAGAGTAAATATATTGATTGGAGATACAAAAACAATAGTTCACCCCCTCAATTTATTTAATCCTGACATTTGCCAAGAACTCTATTATTTTGGACAAAAGCTACTCAACACAAATACACAAGTATGCTATAACACTTTAGAGGCAAACAATCTTACTATTATTTATGGGGCAAATAAGATTCTATACAAATTTCTAAATGAACACTTCAGGAACCCTCGCTTCTTCGCTCAAAACACTCCTTTAATAGCTTATTACTCACAAAAGAGTAAAGAAGGCAATACTAAAAAGATGTTTGTTCATATTCAAGCTGAAACAATGCATTTGTTTTGCTTAAATAAAGGAAAACTATTACTAACGAATGCATTTAATGCCTCAGAAACTAGTAATCAAGTTTATTATATATTATATATATGGAAGCAACTAACCTATTCTCAAGAGAGAGATGAATTATTTTTATCAGGAAATTTAGAAGATAAAACAAATCTTTTAGACGCCATAAAAAAATATATTGCCAATGTTTCTGTACTCAACCCTTCAGAATATTTAGATTTAAAAGCAATGAATTTATGCGAGTTATAAGCGGAAAATATAAAAGAAGAATGTTCACTGTACCCAAAACATTCAAAGCAAGACCAACTACTGATTTTGCGAAGGAAAACCTATTTAATGTTTTAATCAATAATTATATTGATTTTGAAGAAGGCAATATAATTGCTCTTGATCTTTTTGCTGGAACAGGAAGTATTAGTATAGAGTTAGTTTCTAGAGGATGTGAACAAGTTGTGAGTGTTGAAAAAGATTCAGCACACTTTTCCTTTATAAAAAAGATCATGAATGAGGTTGGAACAGATGTCTGTATTCCTGTTCGTGCAGATGCTTTCAAGTTTATTAGTAAGACTCATCAAAAATTTAATTTTATTTTTGCCGATCCTCCTTATGCACTAAAAGAAATGGAAACCATACCTCAAAAAATATTTGATGCAGAAATCCTAGAAGAAGGAGGTATTCTAGTTTTTGAACATGGAAAAGATCACTCTTACAAAGAACACCCTTTATTCCTAGAGCAACGTATCTACGGAAGTGTAAATTTCTCGTTCTTTAGACAGAAATAGATGTCTATAATAAAGGGGAAAGAACTCTTACTGCAGATTCTAGTACCCTTACTCTTATTGGCCGTTTAACCCAATTCTTATAAAACACTTCCTCACAAACATGTTGGTCTTTTAAAAAAGCTTGTTTTAGCTTCAGAGCACTCGTTTTATCATACATAAAAGCATTTACTTCAAAGTTGTGTTCGAAACTTCTAAAATCAATATTTGTAGTTCCTACACTAGAAAAGCAATCATCCGAAACCATTGTCTTCGCATGTATAAAGCCATCTTTGTAAAGGTAAATATGAACACCCGCTTTCAGCATGTCCTCGATATAAGATCGAGACCCTAAATGTGTTAATTTGCTATCCGCTTTGTCTGGTAACATAATACGCACATCTATACCAGCAAGCGCAGCTGTCTTCAATGCCGTTTGAACAGGCTCTGTAGGCAAAAAATAGGGAGTCTGGATATAAAAGTATTCACGAGCCTGACCAATAGCTAAAACAATGCCTTGCATAATATCTCTCCATGGCCCAATTGGTTCACTAGTCACAATCTGACATAGAGATTCTCCACAAGATTCTATGCGAGGAAAAAATCGATCAGAGGATAGTAAAGTATGATCAACAAAATACCAATCCACTAAAAAAGCGGTTTGAAGTCCATGAACAGCCTTTCCTTTGATCATAATATGAGAATCTCTCCATTGCCCCCACTCTACTCCTTTGAGATATCTACTAGCAATATTAATTCCGCCAACAAAACCTACCACACCATCAATAACAATTATCTTTCTGTGGTTACGATAGTTCACTTTACTAGTAAACAAAGGAAAACGAACTTTTAAAAAAGCTCTAACTTCAATACCAACATAGCGCATTTCATCAAAAAACCTATTAGGAACACTCCAACAGCCCACGTCATCATAAATAACACGAATGATAACACCTTCTTTGGCTTTATCTATCAAAACATCGCGAATAAGATGCCCCAACTCGTCATTCTCGAAAATATAATAGTTAATATGAATATGATCTTTTGCTTTATAAAGCTCCTTAATTAGAGTAGAGTACTTTTGATAACCATCAGTGAATAATGTCACATCATTCCCATCGTAAGGAAAAGCTTGATTAGTTCGTCTAAATAAAGAAATGAGTGAATTATAGTTTGGAGGTAGCTGCACAGCCTCTTGAGCTTGATATTCAGCACGAGGTTTCTGCAAAAGATTTCCATAACTCTTTTTACTAATGATGCGCTCTCTACGTTGATCTTGTCCAAAGAAAAAATAGATTATTAGCCCTATAAAAGGAACAAATATAAGCACCATCAACCAAGCTATGGTCTTTAAAGGATTTCTATTATCTAAAATAACAATGATAATAGTCCCAAAAACAACAGCAAAATAGAGTATTTTAAACAAAGTACCAGCCAATCCGGCTAATGAAAATCCTAGATCTATCATATATCTACACGCAATATTAACAAATGTAGATAAAAAAGGACATGCAACAAACCGAACAAATGCTTATTAAGGCTATTTCTAGTACATGCGATGCATACGGCGACCTCCTCCTGGCCCTCTTCTTCGACGCATATCTTTTTTATCATTACCTCCAAAAGTATTTAACTTATAAACAAAATGCACCATGAAGAAGTTGGTTATTTCATTATACTCAGTATCTTGGCGCATACTTGCTGATATAGAACGAGATAAATTACTCCTTTGTTTCAATATATCAAAAAATTGAATACTTATTGTAGCTTGTTTAGCTTTCAAGAAGTCTTTGGACAGCTGAACATTCCATATAAACTCATTACGATCCATTCCTTGGCTATAACCCTTTTTGATAGTATAAGAACCATCTGTAGAAAAGTTTATATCCCAAGGAAATCTAATATTAGAGTTTAATCCTAAACTGTAATCAAATGTCTCTCTATTACTCTGAGGCTGCATAGTATTGGTAACCTTTGAGTAGTTCACAGAACCATCAATACCCGCTTCGAACCAATCATTTCTAAAGTTTAGATTTAACGATTCTCCTAATCTTAAATTTTTAGTTTTATTCTTTTCAGCTTCACTATTAGGATCTAAAGAAAGATAACCCGCGATATTATTAAAATTAAATCTTGAAAAAGTAGTAATTGTAAATTTCTTATTCTTAAAAGGAGTAGTAAAGTTTACCATAGCTCTTGTATTCCAATTACCATTAATATTCTCTGGTCTAGTAACTTTACCCCCAGTTTCGGGGTCATATATAACTTTTGAACTCACACTGTTTAACACATTTTGAAAAAATACATGAGCAGACAAACTTCTTTGAGTCTTAGCAAAATAAGAGTTATAAAACATCATAAAGAAGTTTGTATAGGAAGGTTTCAATCCTGGATTACCTTCACGGATGTTTAATGGATTAGTTATATCTCTTATTGGCAACAAGTCCATCATATTGGGCTGACTCGTATTACCTCTATACATTATTCTCATAAAACTCTGCTTATGAAACTGATAGCGAAAATCAAAAGTTGGCGTAAAATTCACTACAGTACGAGTAGTATCAATTTCTTGCTCCCCCTGTGTGTACTCCATTTTATTTCGTTGTGGCTGAACAGACACCCCTATATTGTATCTGTATTTTTCACGAATCGTATTTAAATTCAAGCTAATATCATGGTTGTCATAATAATTACGTGCAAGTTTACTTAGTTCAGAGTCTAAGAAATCTTCCAAATTATCGCCCTCCACATATCCATCTAAATTATAGCTCTTTCTATCAGTTTTGTTATACGACTTGTTATAGCTGTATCCAAACTGTAAAAAACGATTTTTGAAGATGGGTTCAGAATACATTAATTTAACACGATAGCTATAATTATTATTATCATTCTTTGTAATAAGATCGCGCTCAGTCTTTTCTCCTTTCTTAAAGTACTCTATCAAAGAGTAGTTCCCTCCATTATCATCACTATTGCCAAAAGAATAATCAACATCTAAAGCTATATTTCGACCTTTTGTATTTAACTTTCTATTGATAAAGAAAGAGGTTCCAAAGCCTAAGTTATTTCCTTTACTGAATGAATTGTCAACACTTTTATTTATTGCTAATCCATTGTTCATCATATCTTCCCAATTATCAAAATCGTCAATATCCCCTGTGAGGCTCTCCCCATTGGATAACCTATTAGTGCGAGAATAATTAAACCAAGGAAGAATTAATATATTTGTTAAAGAATCAGGTTTCCACTCTACTCTGAAGTCACTATTAATTGATTTACTATCATTAATACTATTATTAAAACCTTTAGAAAAGGAAGAATTCTCTTGCAAGAAGGTTTCAGATGTATATTTAGATTGCAAATCACGTTCAGTATCTGAGTAATTCACGTTTCCTCCAGCATCAATTTTGGGACGTTCCAAACTAAAGTTTAGCCCTCCCGACTTATTATCTTCAATTCCGTTATTCCGTGACCATCTTCTTCCCCCTCCAACAGATGCATCTCTTACATTATTTAGATTTAAAAACCCTGATAGTTGATCACCATCTGAAAAACGATTTAACATCCCTTTTAAGGTATGTCTATTATGATTACCTACACCAACATCAGCATTACCAAACCAGCCTTTATTTGCACCATCTTTTACACTAATATCTAATACTGTCACCTCTTTTCCATCGTCGATTCCAGTAATTCTAGATTGATCACTTTTTTTATCATAAGTCTTCAGTTTTTCAATTACATCTACAGGTAAATTTTTCATTGCTATGTCAGGATCTTTAGCAAAGAATTCTTTCCCATCAATCATGATTTTTGATATCTCTTTCCCATTTATCGTAATTTTACCATCTGTATCAACCTGAGCTCCTGGTAGTTTCTTTACTAATTCTTCAAGCATTGCATTTTGTGGCACTCGATAAGCAGCACTGTTAAATACTAGAGTATCTTCTGCTACGGTAACCTTTGGTACCTCTGCTGTAACAACTGTTCCTTCTAAAAAAATAGCATCTGTCAATAATTCAAGTTTTCCTATATTCGTTTTCTGCTTCAAGCTCTTTTGGGAAACAGGATATAACAATGTCTTATATCCAATAAAAGAAACTTTAAGAATATAGTTTTTACTTGTCAATCCTGATAAAGAAAACTGACCATTTATGCCTGAAGAAACTCCTTTTACAAAAGTACTATCTGGAAGAGAAAGCAATTGAACTGAAGCACTCTCAACGCCTTCATTCATTTCTTTATCAAAGATTTGTCCATATATTTCCACTTTGTTTCCTTGTCCAAATAAGGATATAGGAAATATCATCAAAGATAGAAGTAAACCTATTTTTTTAAAAACACTCATAAATAAGGGGTTGTGTTATATTTGTCAATGATTCACTTATTAAGACTCATATAATCACAAAAGGTTTAATTAGAATAAATTTATTTTTTGAGAATGGTGAAAAACTCAAAACATACATTACTCAAAATTAAAAAAGTAAGAAAAGAAGAGCTATCTACATAACTTATATCTTGAATAATTATGTGATACATCATTTCTGCAAAAAGATAGATCCATGTAAGGAACAATCCATAGAGTATAGAACGTCCTCTATAGGTCTCAATCTCTTTATTTTCTTCTCCCCTTTTAGCAAAAAGAAGAAGAAAAGCTCCTGCAATAAGAATCAATTTTATGGAAGCCTTAAACACTGAAAAGTTATCATCCGTTAGAAGTTCTAAATTCCACGCAATGAATGGAAATACAACTGCCAAACCCAAAGTGGTATAGCCTGCTTTACGACAAAATTTCGGGAATAATGCTTTCATAATTAGAGTAAATGTTCATGTTATGCAACAAAGATAGCATAAATGATGTTGTATTATTCAATTAAAGAAATTAAGTCCATTTTAAAATCAGAATTTATGACTTTATTTTTCAAATAAAGCCATTAGGTATATCTTTGTATTTGACTCAGCAAAAAAGAAACAAATCATGGGAACTCAAAAAATAATTATCACTGACCATCTTCATGAATGTCTTACAGAAGAAATAGAACTTTTAAAGCCAGATAAAATATTTATTCTTACAGACTCTAATACACACGAGGCTTGCTATCCTCTTATCAAGGATCACCCTCTATTAGGAGAAGCAAATATCAGTACAATTCCTGCAGGAGATGAGAACAAAAGTATCCAATCTCTTATGTTTGTATGGAAAAGTCTGAGTTCTTTCGGGGCATCAAGAAAATCGTTACTGATCAATATAGGTGGAGGAATGATATCCGATTTAGGCGCTTTTGCAGCAGCCACATTTAAACGTGGTATGCGTTGTATTAATATCCCTACTACTCTATTATCTATGGTAGATGCCTCTTTAGGAGGAAAAACAGGAATTAACTTCAACGGTCTTAAAAATGAAGTAGGGGCTTTTTATGAAGCCAACGCAGTGCTAATTAATATGCAGTTTTTGAAAACTCTTGACAAACAAAACAATTTATCGGGCTATGCAGAAATGCTTAAACACGGCTTAATTTTTGATGTCCCAAACTATCAAGAACTACTTAATTTTAGATTTGAGAAAAATGCTGATTTAAATAAGTTGGGCATCCTTGTACAAGAATCTATCGACGTAAAGAAATATTATGTCAACAAAGATCCTCATGAACAAGGAGTAAGAAAAATATTGAACTTAGGACACACTATCGGTCATGCCTTTGAAAGTTTTGCTATGCACAGTAAAAAACCAATCTTACATGGTTATGCAGTTGCTTGGGGATTAATTTGCGAACTATACATTGCCCATAGACAGTGTAATTTTCCTAAAGAAGAGCTTAAAAAGTTGATTGACTTAATCAAAGATAGATATGGAATTTTTGAATTTACATGCAAATCATACGATAAGTTATATGAATATATACTTCATGATAAAAAAAACACAAAAGGCTCTGGAATCATAAGCATACCCCTACTCAAAGAAAGAGGAGTTGTATCCCTAGATGAAACAGTGGATAAAGATCTCATTTATGAAAGCTTTGATTTTTTTAGAGATTTCATGGGAATCTAAATCCAAGGATTCTAAGTATAAGCGGCTAAGATAAAGGATTTGTTAACTGAAATAGGCCTTCTATATTTTGCTTAATTCAAAGAAAGGACTAATTTTGCAGTCATCATATAAAACAGATTCGGGGTGTGGCTCAGCCCGGTTAGAGTGCGCGTCTGGGGGGCGCGAGGTCGCTGGTTCGAATCCAGTCACCCCGACAAATTGAGTTTCAAGCAGTTACATTCATTTGTAACTGCTTTTTTTGTTAAATGCTAAAGCATTACTACTCATTTAAAGCCTCTTCTTCGTATCTTTTATCACCCAAACCATTTGTTTTAACTTACAAACTTTATAAAAAAGCGACTTTTCAGAAAACGAATTTGTACAAAAAGATAGCTACTAGTACTATAAAGCCTATTACACTTATGACTAATCGTTTCTTACCTATTTTACTAGGTCTAAATATTATTTTATTGCTCATATCACTAATATAAATATTATTTTATTTTTAATTCATATTATCCACTAAAATAATACTACATTCTATTTTAGTGAATTTCAACTAATAGTTTAATCGTATAAAAAATTATTCTGACACCGATATCGTAATGACATGTCGGTGTCAAAGCAAACTCATGTCGGTGTCATGATAACAACAAGACTTAGTACAAACAGCGACTAACTCTACATTGAAAAAGAATGATAATTGAATTATCTAATTCTATATCAACTCCTTTTCTGATATTTATTTAACTTTGCATCTTCATAATTATCATAATGAAAAAAAGTTTAATAGCACTGGCATTTGGGACATTAGGATTAGGCATTTCGGAGTTTGTAATGATGGGAATCCTTTCAGATGTTGCAAATGATTTACACATCAGTATTACAGAAGCTGGACATCTTATTTCTGCCTACGCACTAGGCGTTTGTATAGGAGCTCCTATTCTAGTTTTCGCTCGAAAAAAATCCCTCAAGAATATTATATTGATATTAGCCTCTATCATTATCGCTGGAAATTTAGCTGCAACATTAGCTCCTAATTATCATTTTTTATTAGGTGCACGTTTTTTATCAGGATTACCCCATGGAGCCTATTTTGGTGTAGGCTCAATTATTGCTTCAAAACTTGCTACTAGAGGTAAAAAATCGGAAGCAGTATCTATTATGATTGCAGGTATGACTTTTGCAAACTTAATTGGAGTACCTCTAGGTACAAGCCTTAGCTTAGCTCTGTCCTGGAGAGTCGTCTTCTTACTCGTTAGTCTATGGGGAATTGTTATATTATATTCTATTTGGAAATGGGTTCCACAAGTGGAGGGCCTACAAGACACTGGATTTATAGGTCAGTTTCATTTTCTAAAATCTCCAGCAGCTTGGCTTTTGATAGGAGCAACTATGCTGGGTAATGGAGGGATATTTTGTTGGTATAGCTATATTAATCCTTTGCTGGCTCAAGTCTCAGGGTTCCCCATCAATTCAATCACTTTTTTAATGGTGCTCTCTGGCTTCGGAATGGTTATTGGCAATTTAATTAGTGGTCGATTATCTGATAGATTTACACCCGCAAGGGTAGCAGCATCCGTCCAAGGACTAGTTTGTCTTATATTACTTGCCCTATTTTTCTTCTCTCCTATTTCATGGGCATCAGTACTCCTCATGATGTTATGCACAGCTGGACTATTTGCTTTATCTAGTCCGCAACAAGTTTTACTCATTCAATATTCCAAAGGCGGTGAACTCTTAGGTGCTGCAAGTGTACAGATGGCTTTTAATCTTGGTAATGCTATCGGAGCTTATTCTTGAGGTTTAGTTATCGATGCAGGATACAGTTATCAACATCCTGCACTATTGGGTGTACCTTTTGCATTACTAGGATTTATCTTACTCTGTACATTTATTAAAAGATATGAATCCAAACAAATTTAAGATATAGAGAGATAAATAATAACAACAAATAATATTCTTATTACCAACAACTTACATAATAGTTAAAAAGGTTTATTTATAGCTCTAATCAAAACTGTATAGCGAATCAATGTGTTAAGTACATAATGATTTTAAAGAGATAAAATATGAAAAACATTATTGATTTATTAGGTAAAGAATCCGATTATTATTTAAACCACGAATGTAAAACCATTGATAAGTCTCTCCTACACCTTCCTGGATCAGATACGATAGACCGTATTTGGATAGACTCAGACAGAAACTTACCAACACTAAACAGTCTTCAAAGATTATTAAATCATGGAAGATTAGGAGGCACAGGTTATGTTTCTATACTTCCTGTAGACCAAGGCATTGAGCATACAGCTGGAGCTTCATTTGCGCCTAACCCTCTTTATTTTGATCCTGAAAACATTGTTAAGCTAGCAATAGAGGGCGGCTGTAATGGTGTAGCCTCAACTTTTGGAGTTTTGTCTTCTGTAGCAAGAAAATATGCACATAAAATACCATTCATCGTGAAGTTAAATCATAATGAGCTACTTACTTACCCTAACTCATACAACCAAGTGATGTTTGGAACGGTAGAAGATGCTTGGAATATGGGTGCTACTGCTGTAGGTGCTACTATCTATTTTGGATCAGAAGAATCAAGGAGACAGATTGTTGAAGTTGCTGAAGCCTTTGATTATGCTCATGAATTGGGTATGGCTACTATCTTATGGTGTTATTTAAGAAATAATGATTTCAAGAAAGATGGTGTAGATTATCATTCAGCAGCAGACTTAACAGGACAAGCAAACCATTTAGGTGTTACCATTAAGGCTGATATTGTTAAACAAAAATTACCTAGCAATAATGGAGGTTTCAAAGCTATTCATTTTGGCAAGACAGACGAAAGAATGTACACAAAACTAACTAGTGATCATCCTATTGATCTATGTCGCTATCAAGTAGCAAATGGTTATATGGGAAGAGTAGGATTAATAAATTCTGGTGGAGCATCTTCTGGAGCTAGTGACCTTCACGAAGCAGTTGTAACAGCTATTGTTAATAAGCGTGCTGGAGGTATGGGTTTAATTAGTGGACGAAAAGCCTTCCAAAAGCCTATGAATGAAGGTGTCGAATTATTGAATGCTATTCAAGATGTATATCTCAACAAGGATATAACTATTGCATAACTTATTAAAGCTTATATTTTGAAAGAGGTACTTACAACAAGCAAGTACCTCTTTCTTTTGCTGTTAGTTCTCAAATAATATAACTAAATTGGACTTCTAAATTCACTAATAATTATTTCTATGATTTTAATTGCTGTACTCCTTCCATGGTTGTCTTTTTTCTTAAGAGGAAAAATAGTTTCGGGTATTATTTGCCTCATTCTACAGTTCACTTTAATAGGCTGGCTACCTGCTGCTATATGGGCGGTAGCATCAAGAGTACAAGGAAAAAACAAGGCAGATATAAGGCGACTAGAAAAGAAGATTAATCAATAATCTTAATAGAGTACCTAATGTGTTAATTAACACTCTTACTATTGTTCTTTAAAAAAGAAGTAATATATTTATCACCATTGAATACTAAAAGTATGGGATATAAGTTATCAAATATGCAAGCTATGATGATGTTCATGTGGAGTTCTTACTTCGCAAAGCTTGCTTATACCCATAACTTAACGGATTAGAATTATATTTCTTTAAATATATAGGAGTAAAGGAGCATTTGCGAAAAGCAGATGCTCCTTTTTTTATGTCTAAAATTTTAAAAGCAAAACATTATGAACAAGCTCAAATTTGAAACTCAAGCCTTACATACAGGGCACAACACAAGTAAAACAGAGGGAACCCAAGCTATTCCCATTTATCAAACTACATCGTATGTCTTTGACAATGCAGATCATGCTGCAGGTGCATTCAACCTTTCAATTCCGACTTATATCTACACACGGCTAAACAACCCTACCAACGATGTACTAGAACAAAGGCTAGCTGCTATTGAAGGAGGTATCGGAGCTGTAGTTACTGCTTCTGGAGCTTCAGCCATTTCCACAGCCTTGCTTACATTGCTAAAAGCAGGTGATCATATTGTATCTTCAAACAGTCTCTATGGCGGAACATACAACTTACTACAAGTTACTCTTCCAAGGTTTGGTATCAATACCTCTTTTGTGAATCCTTTAAAACCTAACAATTTCAAAGAGGCAATTCAAGAGAATACCAAAGCTATATTCGTGGAATCACTGGGCAATCCTAAGCTAGACATAATTGATCTAGAAGAAGTTTCTCGCATTGCTCAAGAAGCAAAAATACCGCTGATCGTAGATAATACAGTTGCTACTCCCTATCTCCTAAAACCAATAGAGTATGGTGCTAATATTGTTATACACTCTCTCACAAAATATATTTCAGGGAATGGAACCTCACTTGGGGGTGCTATCATAGATGCAGGAACATTCAATTGGGGCAATGGTAAGTTCCCTGAATTTACCAATCCTTCACTTGGATATCATGGACTAATCTATCATGAAGCATTAGGAAATTCGGCATTCATAGCTAAAGTGAGAGTAGAAGGGTTAAGGGATTTAGGCGCTGCCCTTAGTCCTTTTAATGCTTTTCAAATTATACAAGGATTAGAGACTCTCCCACTAAGAATTATAGGGCATAGTATAAATGCCTTAGAACTTGCTAAATGGTTAGAAGTACAAGATGAAGTAGCTTGGGTAAATTACCCTGGCTTAAAATCAAGTCCATACAACTCTCTTTCTCAAAAATATCTACCTAGAGGACAAAGTGGCGTGGTAACCTTCGGACTTAAAGGAGGATTTGATGCTGCTAAAACAGTAGTGAGCAATACAAAACTATTTGCTCTTCTTGCCAATATAGGAGATACTAAATCGCTCATTATTCATCCAGCCTCAACAACACACGAACAACTTAGCGTGAAAGAACAAATCGAATCAGGAGTTACTCCTGATTTAATTCGACTTTCTGTAGGATTAGAAAACATATCCGACCTTAAAAATGATTTGAAACAAGCCTTTAAACTTTTATAGAAATGAACTCTAACTTTGACCTTATTCGGAATTTAATTCAAGAAAAGATATTAGTATTAGATGGTGCTATGGGTACAATGCTCCAATCCTATTCTTTCTCTGAAAAGGATTTTAGAGGTACTCTCTTTACAGACTCAACAATTCCTCTAAAAGGTAATAATGATGTTCTATCGCTTACACAGCCTCAAGCTGTGCAAGCGATTCATGAAGCCTATTTAGAAGTCGGTGCAGACATAATAGAAACCAATACTTTTTCATCCACAACAATTGCTCAAAATGATTATAACCTTGGTGAGTATGTATATGAGCTTAATTTTAAATCGGCACAATTAGCAAAGAAGGCAGCAGAACACTATACTCAACTTACCCCTAACAAACCCCGTTTTGTTGCTGGAACTCTTGGTCCAACTAATAAAACAGCGAGTTTATCTCCAGATGTTAATAGACCGAGCTACAGGGCTGTATCATTCCAAGATTTATATGTTGCCTATAAGCAGCAAGCCGAAGCGTTAATAGATGGAGGTTGTGACTTACTACTTGTAGAAACAGTTTTTGACACTCTAAATGCTAAAGCTGCTCTTTTCGCGATAACAGACATCAATAAGGAGCGAAACATATCTATTCCTATCATGCTGTCGGGCACTATTACAGATGCTTCAGGAAGAATTCTTTCTGGACAAACCATTGAGGCTTTTGCCATATCCGTTTCTCATATTCCATTACTCTCCATTGGGCTCAATTGTGCTCAAGGAGCAAAACAACTAATACCCTATCTTATCCAGTTAGGAAAAGAGGTTCGTATTCCTCTCTCTGTTCATCCCAATGCAGGGCTACCCAATGAGTTTGGGCACTATGACCAGACTCCAGAACAGATGGGAAATGATATCCTTTCTTTTATTAACAACCCCCAAGTAAGAATAGTGGGAGGTTGCTGTGGGACAACTCCTAAACATATTAAGTGCATTGCTCTATTGGTTGATAAACAAAACCAACAGACTCCCCTTTTTAAACAAGCTGAGGAGGCGCAAATATTAAAACTTTCGGGATTAGAGCCTTTTCGATATACGGACAACATCACCTTCGTAAACATAGGAGAAAGAACGAATGTCACTGGTTCTAAAAAATTTCTACGACTTATTCAGAATAAGAATTATGAAGAAGCTTTAGAAATAGCACGGGAACAAGTAGAGGGAGGAGCACAAATCCTAGATGTAAATATGGATGAAGGATTACTCAACGGAACAGAAGAAATGACAACGTTTCTCAACCTTATAGCCTCTGAGCCAGATATCGCACGAATTCCTATTATGATTGACAGTTCAAAGTGGGAAGTTATAGAGGCAGGCTTACAATGCTTACAAGGAAAAGGAGTGGTTAACTCTATTAGTTTAAAAGAAGGAGAGAAAAAATTTATCACTTATGCACAGAAGATAAAACAATATGGAGCTGCAGTAGTTGTTATGGCTTTTGATGAAAATGGACAAGCCGATTCTTTAGAAAGACGAATAGAAATCTGCCAACGTTCTTACAATTTACTTGTTCATAAAGTACACTTTCCTGCAGCCAATATCATCTTCGACCCAAATGTATTTCCAGTAGCAACAGGTATGGAAGAACATAAAAACAATGCTATAGACTTTTTCAAGAGTACAAAATGGATAAAAAATAATCTTCCCTTTGCCAACATTAGTGGAGGTATTAGCAATGTGTCTTTTTCTTTTCGAGGAAATAATACAGTAAGAGAAGCTATGCACTCTATTTTCTTATATCATGGAATAAAACACGGGTTAACTATGGGCATACTAAACCCTACTATTCTAGAAATATATAATGAAATAGAACCTCGATTATTAGAACTTATTGAAAATGTATTTTTCAACAGAAAGAAGAATGCTACAGATACCTTACTTCAATATGCAGAATCTCTAAAGGGGAAAGTAGAAAACACAGCTACGCCCAATTTAGTATGGAGAGAAGGATGTCTTCAAGAACGTATTAATCATGCTTTAATTAAAGGCATATCTACTTTTATAGAACAAGATGTTGAGGAGGCTCGGCAATCTGTAGAACACCCAATACAAATAATTGAAGGGCATCTTATGATTGCTATGAACTTAGTAGGTCAACTTTTTGGAGATGGAAAAATGTTCCTTCCTCAAGTAGTAAAATCTGCTAGAGTAATGAAACAAGCAGTAACTTACCTCCTACCTTTTATTGAAAAGTTAAAGGCACAAGATCAACTAAATGCATCAAAGCCCAAAATTGTACTAGCTACTGTTAAAGGCGATGTACACGACATTGGTAAAAATATTGTTTCTGTTGTATTGGCCTGTAATAATTATCATATCATAGATTTAGGTGTGATGGTTCCCACTGAAAATATAATTCAAACGGTCTTAGCTGAACAAGCAGACATTATAGGTTTAAGCGGACTAATCACGCCTTCACTCGACGAAATGATTCATGTCGCTCAAGAATTAGAAAAAGCACAATGTACAATTCCTTTAATGATAGGAGGAGCCACTACAACTAAGCTTCATACTGCTCTAAAAATAGCACCAGAATATAGTGCCCCTGTTATTCATGTAAAAGATGCTTCTCGTTCTGTCTCAGTGGCTAGTTTATTACTTAATCCAGAAACCGCACCTACATTTATAAATCAAATTAAAGAAGAGTATGAAGGAATATGTATCCAGTACAAGAACAGAAAAGAACCTCGAAAATTCATACCGTTAGATGAGGCTCGAAAAAATAAGTTTTCAACCAATTGGAACCTTTACACTCCTATTTTACCCAAGGATAAAGGTATCCAAGTAAAACAGCTAGATGTACAACAACTCATACCCTACATTGACTGGACACCCTTCTTCTCAGCATGGGAACTTCATGGTAAATTTCCAGACCTATTAGATGATGCTGTCGTAGGTGAATCTGCAACCTCCTTATACCAAGATGCAAAAGCTTTCCTTAAAAAGATTATAGAAAACAAATGGATTCTACCCAAAGCTATTTATGAGTTTTTGCCAGCCAATCAAGTAAATGAGGACGATATTGAAGTATATGATGAACAAGGTAAAATATTAGAAACCATCCCTACCCTTCGTCAACAAATGAAGAAGAATAATGGCTCGCCCAATTTTGCACTAGCAGATTTTATTGCACCAAAATCTAGTGGTAAAAAAGATTATATCGGTTTCTTTTGTGTTTCAAGTGGTTTCGGAGTGGATGAAAAAGTTCAAAAACTCAAAAAAGAAGGGGATGACTATACAGCTTTATTACTATCCTCTCTATCAGATAGGCTAGCTGAAGCTAGTGCAGAGTATCTACATGAATATGTTAGAAAAAAAGCATGGGGATATGTTCCCGATGAATCTCTATCCTACAAAGATTTACTAGATGAAACTTATCAAGGAATTAGACCAGCTCCTGGTTATCCTGCTTGTCCTGATCATCAACAAAAGGGAACATTGTGGAAACTTCTCCAAATAGACAAAAATATAGGCGTTCGCATCACAACTAATTATGCGATGCACCCAGCATCATCTATCTCTGGATACTATTTTTCACACCCACAGAGTAAATACTTTGCCATTGGCAAAATAAATTCAGACCAAATTGAAGACTATGCCAAGCGAAGAGGACAAAAACCAGAAGAAATACAACATTGGTTAGCTGCATACATTTAAAACCACTTAACTATGAAAGTAACAGAACATATAAAATATAGTAATAATAAACCTTCTTTTTCTGTAGAAATCTTACCTCCCCTAAAAGGAGAAAACATTCAAGACATATTTAAAGCCTTAGAACCCCTAATGGAAATAAAACCCACTTTTGTGGATGTTACCTACCATAGAGAAGAATATGAATATAAAGAAACGAAAGAGGGATTATGGGAAAAACGTATTATTCGCAAGCGACCAGGTACAGTAGGCATTTGTGCCGCTTTACAAAATCGTTTTGGAGTAGATGCTGTTCCTCATGTTCTTTGTGGTGGATTTACAAAGGAAGAAACCGAAAATCTATTAATAGATCTCCATTTTTTAGGAATAGATAATATCGTCGCCTTAAGAGGAGATGCAGTAAAAAGCGAAATATACTTCAAGCCCAAAAAGCAAGGACATAGATATGCTAACGAGCTAGTCCGACAAATAGATAATCAAAATCAAGGAATTTATCTCGACAATGAATTACTGAATACAACAAAAACTAATTTCTGTATAGGAGTGGCAGGATACCCTGAAAAACATATTGAATCTCCCAATATGGATGCTGATATACAATTTCTAAAGCAAAAAATTGATTCAGGTGCCAGTTATATTATCACCCAACTTTTCTACGATAATCAAAAATTCTATGATTTTGTAGAAAAATGTAGAGCAGCAGGTATCACTACACCCATTATTCCAGGTATTAAACCTTTATCAACCAAACGTCAACTAAATTTAATACCGTACCGTTTTAATGTGGATATACCCATAGATTTAGCCAATGACGTAATAAAAGCAAAGACGAAAGAAGATGTCATAGAGATTGGGATAGAGTGGATGATAGAACAATCAAAAGATTTATATTCTAAAGGATTTAACTTGATTCATTTTTACACTATGGGAAAAACAGATCCTATTTGTAGATTAGCCAAAACTATCTTGTGATAATTCTAAACAGCTATTTTTCATCTTACCATTTTATACTACTGCCCATTTTCCTTTTTTTTTATTTAAAACAGAGGCTGTCTAAACTACTTAGTCAGCCTCTATCCTTTTGAGAAAACAATTAAAAAATATCTTCATTTGCCATTCTCCACATATTCAAAAAAGAAGCTTTAGTGATTTCAACTACTTTTTCCCAATTGATATGTTCAGAATGATCAGTAGGTTTATGATAATCGGGATGTCCATCAGTATGATACCATATAATAGGAATATTATGAAGAGCAAATGGACCATTGTCACTTCCTCCAATCGGCTTATCCCATGGTCTTATTTCTGGCTCCAAGTCAAGATTATACTTTATCAAATCTATTTCTAGCCATCGGCCAAATGTAGGATGACTCTCTGTATAAAAACAGACCACATGTTGGGGCTGCTCGGGTTTGTTGTTTCTACCAATCATATCAAAATTCAAGTAACCTTTAACTTGAGATAAATGACTATAGTTTTGAACAAAGTATTTAGAACCTAATAAACCTTTTTCTTCTCCATCCCAAAAAGCAAAAACAACTGTACGCTGAGGTTGGACTCCACTTTCTACAAATGCTTTTGCAATCTGAAGTACAGCTGAAACTCCAGAAGCATTATCATCAGCTCCATTATAAATTTTATCTCCATGTAAATAAGGATCAATACCTAAATGATCATAATGTGCTCCAACAATAACATATTCATCTTTCTTTTTCCCATAAATACATGCCAAGATATTTGACATAGCCAACTTCTGGTGAGTACTTTTTTGAATCAAATCTATAGAGTCGGAATCAACCTGCCATTTGCCTTTCTTTTGATTATCCACACGAAATGCTTCAAAATGTTGGACATAAGCTGAATCTAAAGGAGTGATGTTTAATTCTGTCAATCGTGATATAATATATTCTCTAGCAATCCTTCCGCCATGAAATCCAGCTTCACGACCTTCTAATTCATCATGAGCTAAAAAATTAATATGAGATTGAGCTGCCTGAATCGTAATACTTCTTAGAGCTTTATCAATAGGCGTCTGACTAAAAACAGAGAATGAAAAAAGAATTAATAAGGATAATAAAAGTGACTTTTTCATACTACAAAAAACTTTAGGTTGTCAAGCAAAGATACAAAATGCAAAGAGCTTGTTGTTAAACTTCTTTTTATTTTTGGAATGCACTATATTTTCTAACTTTGTAATATACATACTTTACTTAATAAATCTCAGATAAAATGCGTTATCAACTTCAGTTTCCACCCGAAATAAAAGGAAAAATCACGTTGCCTACATCTAAAAGTATCAGCAATAGGGCACTTATCATCTATGCTCTAACACAAAACGGGATCTTACCAAATCATTTAGCCGTATGTGATGACACAGACGTAATGAAAACAGCATTAGTTTCAACTAATGAGGTTATTAATATATTAGCAGCTGGTACGTCAATGCGCTTTTTAACTGCTTACTTATCGGTTACTACAGGAACAAGAATTATTACTGGAACCGAAAGAATGCAAAACAGACCTATTCATATACTTGTAGATGCATTAAGGAAGATTGGTGCTGATATCCAATACACTGACAAAAAAGGATTTCCACCTTTACGGATCGTAGGGAAAAAGTTGGAAGGCAGTAAATTATCCTTAGATGGTAGTATCAGTTCTCAATTTATTACTGCTTTACTACTAATAGCTCCGACACTAGAAAAAGGATTACAAATAGAACTAAAAGGACATATTGCATCAAAACCTTATATCGACATGACTCTAGCATTGATGAATCAGTGTGGAGCAAAAGCCTATTGGTATATGTCAAACTCAATACAAGTGGAGCCTCAACCCTATAAGCCTACAACTTTAAATATAGAACCTGATTGGAGTGCAGCATCTTATTGGTTTTCCATCGTTGCTCTATCAGATAAAGCTGAGATTTTATTAACCGATATGGTTATACCTAGTTTACAAGGAGATTTTAAAGGAGCTAAGGAATTTGAAAAATTAGGAGTTCGTTATAAACAGACTCCTGAAGGATTACATCTTTTCAAAACGAATCAGATAAGCTCTGTCATAGAAATTGATTTTACAGAAATTCCCGATTTAGCTCAAACCTTTGTAGTCGCTGCAACGTTACTAAATGTTCCTTTTAAATTTACCGGACTAGACACCCTTCGCATTAAAGAAACAGATCGAATAGATGCCTTAGTTCAAGAAATGAAGAAACTAGGATATATTTTAGTAGAAAAAGGAAATAAGGAGCTATCATGGAAAGGAGAACGCTGTCTTGCTGAGCAACAGCCCATCATTGAAACTTATGATGACCATAGAATGGCTATGGCTTTTGCCCCAGCAGCAATTGTCTTTCCACACCTACTCATCAATGAACCTGATGTAGTAACAAAATCTTATCCTAACTATTGGGAAGACTTAACCAAAGCAGGTGTAAATCTGCTAAAAAAATGAAAGAATAGAAAAGTTAGCCATTATTATAGCTAACTTTGTAGATGAATATATGTTATAATTATGGGAGTACTTATAGTTTTTTTAATTGCAATAGGTATTATCGCTTTTTTAGCTGGTATTTTACGAAATAAAAAAATAGATAAAAAGATTGAAAGTGGAGAACTAGAATCTTATCCTGAGGTTAAAGAAGTTGATACAGAGTGTTGTGGGCAACATTCTATCTGTGAGAAAGATAGTTTGCTCGCTGCAGTAAGTAAAGAAATAGAGTATTACGACGACGAGGAACTAGATCAGTTCATTGGTTATAGCCCTGAAGACTATAGCGAGAAGCAAGCAGATATGTTCCGTGATGTATTTTACACCATGCAGGAGACAGATGTAGCAGGATGGGTACGGAGTTTAATGCTTAGAGGTATAGGACTACCCAATTCTATTAAGGATGAAGTATTCCTCATCGTAGGAGAAAGAAGATTTCATTAATAAGATATATGGAGATATTACAATTCAAATTCTTTCAATTTGCTATAATAGGTAGTTTACTAGCTAGTATAGCATGTGGTATTATTGGCACGTATATTGTGACTAGACGATTAGTTTTTATTAGTGGAGGATTAACACATGCTTCATTTGGAGGAATAGGAATTGGTTTATATTCGGGATTTTCACCTTTAATTTCTGCTGCTATATTTTCAGTATTATCCGCATTCGGAGTAGAGTGGCTTACCAAGAGAAAAGACACCCGTGAAGATTCAGCAATCGCAATATTTTGGACTTTCGGAATGGCTGTAGGAGTTATTTTCACATTCCTAGCCCCTGGATTTACTCCAGAATTATCTACTTACTTATTTGGGAACATCTTAACTATTAGCCAAGTGGATTTAATCATGCTGGGGACTCTATCTGTTGCACTTATTGCCTTTTTTTCCTTATTTATACATCCTATTATATCTATTTCTTTTGATAGAGAATTTTCATTATCACAAGGACTACCTGTACATTTCTTTGAATATACACTAATGCTGTTTATAGCTTTAACAATAGTTGCCTGCCTACATATGGTGGGAATTGTTTTAGTTATATCCCTACTCACTATACCCCAAATGACAGCTAACCTATTCACCAATAGCTTTATAAAAATTATATTTTCATCCATAGCGATTGGGTTTGTTGGATGTTTAGGTGGATTATTCCTATCTTACTTATTACATGTGCCATCTGGAGCATCCATTATATTCTTCTCTATCTTGATTTATGTCTCATGTAAGCTTTTGAAAACAATTCAATTAAAAAAGATTATCAAATAAAATATCCAATTATGGAAATTAAAATAGATTCATTAGAAAACATAAAGCAAGCTGCCAAAGAATTTGTTGCAGCTATGGGAGATCGCACAGTTTTTGCATTTTATGGAAAAATGGGTGCTGGTAAAACTACATTTATTAAAGCAGTATGTGAAGAGTTAGGTGTTACAGACGTAATTACATCTCCAACATTTGCTATTGTTAATGAATATCGCTCGGATAGTACAGGAGAACTGATCTATCATTTTGACTTTTATAGAATTAAAAAGCTCGAGGAAGTCTACGATATGGGCTACGAGGATTATTTTTACAGTGGTGCTGTAAGCTTTATAGAATGGCCAGAACTCATTGATGATCTTCTGCCAGGAGATGCAGTACAAGTAAAGATCGAAGAACAAGAAGATGGTAGTAGATTAGTAACTATAGACTAAATATTAATTAGATAAAATGCAAGAAGTTCCTAGCCTTATTCCTCATTACATCATGCAAGCCATATTCTTTATTGCTGGTGCAGTCTGTTTTTTAGCAGCACTAGCAGATGCAAAATGGTTTTTCACTTCTCGAAATGTAGCATACCTTAAAAAATACTTCAATCGAAAAGGTATTCGAATTATTTATGCCATTATAGGAGTAGTTCTCATGGGCTTAGCTCTCTTCTTTTACTATAATCTGCAGCAAATCTCTTTCGAAAAAATAAGATAAAATAAAAAGGGTTGTGAAATAAATCACAACCCTTTTTCTATTTCGATAAACAGTATCTAGTCTTTATTCAACAAGCCCAAGAGAATTCCCATACTCCATTTCTCCTTGTACTACAAAAAGAATATCTTCTGGATCAAACTCTCCCATATCATCTTTCTTAGATTCTTTGATGACATACTCTACAATCTCATCTAAATCAATATCGATGAAACCATCAGAATCTGTGCTAGAATCTAGAACACCACTTTCCATATAGTATTCATCAATCAAATCTAAAAAGTAATAAATTTGATCATCTGAAAACTTCTCTTTTAAATCTTGAGGAAGATAGTTTTTGATAAACTCTACTGTCTTTTCATCATCAAGATCATCTAATAAAAAATCGTCTTTGCTCATAATCTTTGGATACTGCGACCTTTTTAAAAGTCGTTTAATTACATATGTTGTTTAATTTTTGCGTCATAAGTAGCTTTAGGAGCAGCACCTACTTGTTTATCCACAACTTCTCCATCTTTAAAGAAAAGAACTGTAGGGATATTACGAATACCAAATTCACCTGGAAGGTCACTATTTTCGTCTACATCACATTTGCCAATAATAACTTTACCTTCATAATCTTTTGCAAGTTCTTCAATAACTGGACCTACCATTTTACATGGACCACACCAAGGAGCCCAAAAATCCACTACTACTAACTGACCTTTGTTTAGTAATTCTTTGAAATTACTATCTGTAACATTTAATGCCATTTTAATCTAAGTTTAAATTTAATATGTCTATAAAGTAAATATACTTCTATTAATTGATTTGAAACGATAACTCTTTTCGTTCTTTCAACAGGTTAATTAATTCTTTACCTACAGAAATCTTCAAACCCTTAGAATGTAAATCTAATGTTTGATTTAACTCTCTATCGGTAACTTTAAAATAAAGCTCTGTTGTTCCTGATGAACGTTTGGTAAGGTCAGAAAGTTCAGCAATCAAAGTTGAATTCAACTCTTCTAATGGAATATGAATTGTTATTGTATTTACTAAATCATCCTTTACATCTGTTAGTAACTCTATACTAGTTACTTTTAATTCCAACTCATCTGGATTCCATTGACGAGGTTGGCATCTTGCTTTAATAAATAATAACATTCCCTCATGAATAAATCCTTGGAAGTTTATCCAATCCTTACCAAAAAATGGAATTTCTGCAGATCCCGAATAATCTTCAATTTTAGCTATTCCAAAAGGGTTATTATTTCTAGTCATACCTCTACGAACACTAGTTACAATACCTCCCATCGTAATTTCTCTGCCAGCCAAAGCTTGCTTATCATCTATCTCTATCATTTTCGTATTGCACACATAATGTAAAATAACAGAATAATCATCTAAGGGATGGGCCGATAAATAAATTCCTACTAATTCTCTTTCTTTATTTAGAAGCTCAAGATCACTCCATGGTTCATATTCAGGTAAATCAGGAGTAGCTATTTCAACCGCATTATCTCCTCCAAACAATGAATTCATTGTCATTTCTTGATCCGCTTGGTACTTATTTCCATATCTCATAAGAGCCTCCATAAAGGTTTCATCACCTGTGTTCATCTCTGTAAAATACTGCTCACGCTTTACACCCCAAGCATCAAAACCTCCAGCTAAAGCAATATTTTCCATGTTCTTTTTATTACAAGCATTCAAATTGACCCTTTGGACAAAATCAAAAATATCTTTATACTGTCCATTTCTATTTCGTTCATCAACAATACTCTTTACGGCATTTTCTCCGACACCTTTAATAGCCCCTAAACCGAAGCGAATATTTCCTTCTTTATTTACGGTAAACTTTAGATTACTTTCATTAACATCAGGACCTAGGACTTTCATACCCATGGATTTACACTCATCCATAAGTTTTGTTATTTCGACAATATTTGAAATATTACGACTCATCACCGCCGCCATATATTCAGAAGGATAGTTTGCTTTTAAATAAGCTGTCTGATAAGCTAACCAAGAATAACAAGTAGCATGTGATTTATTAAAAGCATAAGACGCAAACTTTTCCCAATCCCCCCAAATTTTTTCTAGTATTTTAGGATCATGACCATTAGCCTTACCTCCCGATATAAACTTAGGTTTGAGTACGTCTAGTTGGTCTTTCAACTTTTTCCCCATTGCTTTACGAAGAGCATCCGACTCACCACGAGTAAAGTTTGCTAATAGTCGTGACAACAACATGACCTGTTCCTGATAGACAGTAATGCCATATGTATCCTTCAAGTACTTTTCCATAATAGGAATATCGTACTCAATAGGTTTACGTCCATGTTTACGATCAATAAAATCGGGAATATAATCCATTGGTCCTGGACGATAGAGAGCATTCATAGCTATTAAGTCTTCAAAAGTTGAAGGTTCTAGCTCTCTTAAGTATTTTTGCATACCAGCAGATTCAAACTGGAATGTACCTATCGTTCGTCCATCACTATAAAGTTTATATGTTTTTTCATCTTTAAATGAAATCTTCTCAATATCTAGTTTTTCACCTGTTGACTCCTCCACATTAGCAACAGCTTCCTTGATGATAGACAGAGTTTTCAAACCTAAAAAGTCCATCTTAATCAACCCCGTATCTTCAATTACAGAACCTTCATACTGAGTAACCAGCATTTTTTCTCCTGTTTCTTTATCAGTAGCTGTACTTACAGGTACCCAGTCTGTAATGTCATCACGACAAATAATAGTACCACAAGCATGCACACCTGTTCCACGGACATTACCTTCGAGCATTTTAGCATACTTAATAGTATCCCGTACTATAGGGTCTTGAGATGCTTCTGCAGCCTGTAACTCAGGAACGAAATTGATTGCATTTTGCAGGTTAATCTTTTTATCTGGAATCCGATCAGGAATTAATTTAGCCAATCGATCTGCCTCAGGAAGTGGAAGTTTTTGCACGCGCGCTACATCACGAATAGCTAATTTTGTAGCCATAGTACCATAAGTGATAATATGTGCTACTTTTTCTTGTCCATATTTATCGGTTACCCAACGTAATACTTCGCCACGACCATCATCATCAAAATCAACATCAATATCAGGAAGAGAGATACGATCGGGATTCAAGAAACGTTCAAACAGCAAGTCGAACTCAATAGGGTCTATTTTAGTAATCCCCAGACAGTAAGCAACAGCTGATCCCGCAGCAGAACCACGTCCTGGACCGACAGAAACATTTAATTTCTTTTCAGCCGCATGAATAAAATCTTGTACAATCAAGAAGTAGCCAGGGAAACCCATAGTTTTCATGATGTAAAGTTCAAAATTCAAGCGCTCTTTTATTTCATCGGATAAAGGATCTCCGTATCTTTCTTTCGCTCCATCATAAGTTAGCTTTTTCAAATAATCTGCTTCTAACTTAATACGATAGAGTTTTTCATATCCCCCTAAGCGCTCTATTTTAGTATCTCCATCTTCTTTGGAAAGCACAACATTTCCATTTTCATCTTGCGTAAATTCATCATAGAGATCCTCTTCAGAAAACTTAGTTCTATATCCTTCTTCTGTGCCAAAATCTTCAGGAATTTCAAACGTTGGCATAATTGGAGCATGATCAATAGAATAATGTTCTACTTTATCCAATATTTCCATTGTGTTTGCCAAAGCTTCAGGAACATCTTTGAAAAGCTCATTCATCTCTGCTTGAGTTTTCATCCATTCCTGTTTAGTATAAAGCATTCTTTTTGGATCATCTAAATCCCGACCAGTACTTAAACAGATTAATCGATCGTGAGCTTCAGCATGAGCTTCATCTACAAAGTGAACATCATTCGTACATATAATCTTTACCCCATATTTTTTACTCAACTCAAACATGTGATTGTTCACATTAACCTGAAGTGGATAAGCTTCATGATTAGCTCTTGGGATTGCAGCCTTATGACGTTGAAGTTCTAAATAGAAGTCATCCCCAAACACCTTTTTAAACCATTGTACAGCTTCCTCAGCTTCACTAATCTTTCCTTGAGTAATTTTCTTTGGAACTTCCCCTCCAAGACAAGCCGTACTTACAATTAATCCTTCATGATATTTTTCCAACTCAGTCCTATCTGTTCTAGGACGCATATAGAAGCCCTCTGTCCATGCTGTTGAAACTAGTTTTATCAAATTATGATATCCTTTTTCGTTTTTAGCAAGAACAACAAGGTGGTACCCACTTTGATCAAATTTAGTTTCTTTTATATGTAAGCCTCTTCGTGCCACATACATTTCACAACCAATAATCGGTTTAAATAAAGATTTCTGCTTTTCACGAAGTTCTTCACTTAGTTGGCTAATTTCATCTTCCGACTTACCCTCTTTCTTTGCAGCACCAATTTTCTTTTTAAGCTGTTTTATCTCACCATTTATTGGTGCATTTTTCTTTTTTACATAATTATAGAATTCTTTAATTCCAAACATACTCCCATGGTCTGTCAGAGCAATTCCTTTCATACCATCCTCAACCGCTTTATCGACAAGTGCTTTAATGCTAGCCTGCCCATCAAGAAGAGAATATTGAGAGTGGACATGTAAATGAGTAAAATTCTGCATAATATATAGGGTATTAAAATCGTTTTGACTATCTTAAATAAGTATTAATAAGACATTTGCACACATTATCAAAATGTATACTGAATTGTATAGCGAATGTACTATTACTTTAGATAACACAAAGGTATATAGTAAAAAGTTATCATCAAAACCATATTATAAGCTCTTTTTGTTTGCTGATATTTTAAATTAACTCTACTTTTGCCTACAAACAGATTTTATCACATTTATGAACCGTTCAACAAGATTGAAAAAACTTAAAAAAGTGAGACTCCACCACGAAGGAATCTCAACGTTGGTGGTAAGCTTGATTGCTTTTTTAATCATCAACCTTGTACTATACAAGTTTGTAAAAAGTAAAATACCTTTTTACATTGTTGCTACTATTAGTACTGCTATTTATTTATTGCTAGTAAACTTTTTCAGATGTCCTATTAGACGCTTTGAGGGAGACGTGGAAAAGACCGTTGTAGCACCTGCCGACGGAAAAGTAGTAGTCATTGAAGAAGTTGAAGAAAATGAATACTTCCAAGGGAAAAGACTTATGATTTCAATTTTCATGAGTGTATTAAATGTGCATGCAAATTGGTACCCTGTAGAAGGTACTATAAAAAAAGTAGGACATGAGAATGGAAAATTCATGAAAGCATGGCTACCTAAAGCAAGTACAGATAATGAGCGTTCACTTGTTGTAATAGAAACACCTGAAGGAGTAGAAGTTATGGCTCGTCAAATAGCTGGAGCAATGGCTAGACGTATTGTTACTTATGCCAAAGAAGGAGAAGAATGCTTTATTGATGAACACATGGGCTTTATAAAATTTGGCTCACGTGTAGATGTTTACTTACCTATAGGCAGTAAACCTTGTGTAAAACTTGGCGACCTGACAACAGGTAATCAAACTATAATTGCAAAACTTAAATAATAAGATTATGTCAAATGCCATTACTCGTCATATTCCCAACACTATTACATGTTTAAACTTGTTTTCAGGGTGCATTGCTTGTGTAATGGCCTTTGAATCTAAACATGAATTAGCACTTGGTTTTATTATTCTAAGTGCTATATTCGATTTTTTCGATGGAATGTCTGCTCGTCTCCTTAACGCACCATCACCAATTGGCAAAGAATTAGACTCTTTAGCAGATGATGTTAGCTTTGGAGTAGCTCCTGCTCTTATCATTTTTAGTTTTTTGAAAGAGTCTAGCATGATATATCCCCCATTCTTAGAAGGCGTAAGAGAATACGTTCCTTATATAGCTTTTTTTATTGCGGTTTTTTCTGCTCTAAGACTAGCTAAATTCAATATAGATGAAAGACAAACAAGCTCTTTCATAGGTTTACCTACTCCGGCCAATGCACTTTTTTGGGGTTCACTAATTGTTGGATCTGGAGAGTTTATACTAATGCATATTAATGTACTTATAATAATAGCATTAATTTTTCTTTTCTCGTGGCTACTCGTAGCAGAAATACCTATGTTTGCTTTAAAGATTAAAGATTTAAGCTGGCAAAACAACAAGATACGCTACTTCTTTATTTTAGTATCCATACCCCTACTTATTGTTTTTAAGCTAAGTGGTATAGCAGCAGTAATAGCATGGTATATCTTATTATCACTAGTTACTCAAAACAAGAAAGCTTAAGAATGTGGAATGTGGCACAGTAATTGTGTCTTGATAAATAGCTACTAATTTAATTTTAAAAACTATGCTCAAGATACTTCTTATCCCTTTTATTATAATATTAGTTATTGCTGTTTTTTTTATCAGTATAATAGGTCAAATTCTACGGTCTATTTTTGGAATCAAGAAAACAAATAAGGGTAGACAACATACTTACAGACAACAAAATAACCAGAATACAACTCAGTCTAATAATAGAACAGAAGATACTCCATTAAATCAGAAAAAAATAATAGGAAAAGATGAGGGAGAGTATGTTGACTTTGAAGAAGTGAAGTAAGACTTATCTGCGTGCTCTAAAGAAGGATTGTAACATTTCTGTCGACTTGTCAGCCAACACTCCTTCAATGACTTCCGTTTTAGGATGCAAAACATCAGGAGCTAGCAATTTATATCCTCTTTTAGAATCATTAGCTCCTATGACTAACTTACCTAATTGTGCCCAACTAATTGCACCTGCACACATAACGCAAGGCTCTAAAGTAACATATAGAGTACAATCACTTAGATACTTTCCTCCTAGCAGATCAGCTGCCATTGTAATGGCTTGCATCTCAGCATGAGCTGTAACATCTGTTAAACGCTCTGTCATATTATGTGCTCTAGCTATAACTTGCCCATGAGATACAACAACAGCTCCAACAGGAATTTCACCCATTTTCATCGCAGATTCCGCCTCTTGTAAGGCCATTTTCATAAAATAAGAATCATCGTGTCCCATATATTTACCTCCTCATATCATGTTCATCAAAAAGAGTGGGATATTTATCATTTAAATCTTTATGAATAAATAAGAGAATAGTCTCTCTCAACCATCTTGATCTATTGCTTATTTTATTTTTTTCTAAATAAGCTTCGACGAACGACAGTTCTTCTTCACTCAAGAAGCAGGTCATTCTCTGATACCTCTTTACTTCCTGACATACAGACTTATTAGATGTACTCTTCTCTCTCTTTTTCATTATTTTACAAATTTACCTTTACTTATTGGATTGTAAAAAATAAAAAAGTGTATTTTTACCAAAAAACATGGCTAAACATAACGATTTAGGGAAAAACGGCGAAAATACAGCACTTTCTTACCTTCAGGAACAAGGTTATTCCATCATAGAAACAAACTGGAGGTATAAACATTTAGAAATAGACATAATAGCTAAGCTAAAAGATATACTTTGCTTTATCGAAGTAAAGACAAGAAAAAATAATTATTTTGGAGAACCGTGTTTGGCACTAACCAAAGCAAAACAAAAAAACATCTTAAATGCAGCCAATCAGTATATTCATGAACATAATATTGATAATCCTATTCGATTTGACCTTATCTCTATCATAGCCAACTCAAAAAAAGTAGAAGTAGAGCATTTTGAAGATGTATTTACTTCGTTTTTATTCTAATTATGACACAAAAATCAAAGTTCTCATTCAATCTTATCCAGCTAGATGAAATAGATTCAACTAATAATTATTTAAAACAATTAAGTAGAACCAAAGAGCTAGACGAATTTACCGTTGTGACCGCTCGGTATCAGACAGCTGGAAAAGGACAAAGAGGTAATTATTGGGAGTCTGAAAAGAATATGAATCTTATGTTTAGCTTACTAGCCAAACCCTATGCCCTACCTATAAAATATCAATTTTTATTATCAGAAGTAGTATCTTTAGCTCTCCTTCAAACACTAAGCCAATTTACAGATAACATATCCATAAAATGGCCCAATGACATCTACTGGAAAGACAAGAAAATATCCGGGATACTCATTGAGCATGATTTGATGGATGATAAAATAAGCCAAAGTATTCTTGGAGTAGGCTTAAATGTAAATCAAGTATCTTTCTATAGTGATGCTCCCAACCCTATTTCATTAGCCCAAATCACCAATAAAATTCTTCCACTTGATGATATATTAAACTTATTTATTCTACGTTTCAAAGAACTATATAATCTTCTAAACACAAATCAATGGAATAAAATAGAAGCCTTGTACATAGAAAACCTCTACCGCTCAAAAGGATTCCATCTGTATGCTGATCAACATGGCGTTTTCTCTGCAAAACTAAAAACTGTAGATAGTGATGGAACTTTTAGACTTACGGATGAACAGGGTAAAGAAAGAGCTTATCTATTTAAAGAAGTGCAATATATTATATAGCTTCTTTACGAATATCGTCAATATGAGATAAGGTTTTTTCTACCTCAACAGACTTTAATGATTTATAGGCTTCTTCTAGATGCGTTTTAGCATGAACATAAGAGAACAGATATAAATCCTTCAACTGTTGTCTATAACGTGCATACTCCATTCGAGTTGGCTTTTTAATCTTTTTAAATTGATAATCCAACCTTTTTCTTTCACGCTCAGCCCTCAAATAAATATAGTTACCTAAAAAGATATTGGCAGTTACATTCTTTGGGTCAAGCTCTATAACTCGCTCATAAATCTGCTGCGTCAATCTAACATCACCTAAATCGATTATCACTTGAGCCAAGACTAAAAGCTCTTCAACTGAACAATTTGCTTTAGCTATATAAAGCTTATAAAAAGACAAAGACTTATCTAACTCTCCTCGCTTATGATATACTTCAGCTAAAGTATAAGATAAGGAATCTGCTATCAATTTCTTATCAGCCCCTTTCACCCAATAAAATACTTCTGCATTTTCAGGATCTTGCTCAGCAAATTGATGAAATAATTCAACAACTTTATCCCATTTTTCTTCTTCTAAATTAATCATCAAGTTCGAAACTAAAGAATCAACGAATTGAGCTTTTACTGAAAAAGAGAGCAATGTGACAGAAAATAGGGCTAATAGTATTTTTTTCATATTGAAATAATCAAAGAGATGAGCTTTTTTGTTATCTTATAACATAGCAATTTGATTGCATTTATACAATACAAATATACGATGTTATTGTTTACCGTTTTTTTAACTTATGCGTTTTTTTACGTAAGTTTGCATTAACTAAAGAGTGTTTTATGGCAAAATATAAAAGAGTCCTTTTAAAGTTAAGCGGAGAGAGCTTAATGGGTGAAAAACAATATGGCATTGATGAAAAAAGATTATCAGAATATGCTGAGCAGATAAAAGAAATTCACAACCTAGGTGTCGAAATAGGTATTGTAATTGGTGGTGGAAATATTTTCAGAGGATTATCTGGAGCCCAAAAAGGTTTTGACAGAGTGAAAGGCGACCAAATGGGTATGTTAGCAACAGTTATCAACAGCCTTGCTCTTAGCTCTGCTCTTGGTTCTGTAGGAGTAAAATCGAGAGTACTCACTGCTGTTAGAATGGAACCTATTGGTGAGTTTTATACCAAATGGAAAGCTATTGAAGCTCTCGAAAACGGAGAAATTGCTATATTTTCAGCTGGTACAGGAAATCCTTTCTTCACCACTGACACAGGCTCTTCTTTAAGAGGCATCGAAATTGAAGCTGATGTTATGCTAAAAGGTACAAGAGTAGATGGCATTTACACGGCTGATCCTGAAAAAGATCCTACAGCTACGAAGTTTGCAACCATAACTTACGATGAAGTTTATAATAAAGGTTTAAAAGTAATGGATCTGACAGCTACAGCAATGTGCAAAGAAAACAATTTACCTATCATTGTGTTTGACATGGATACTGTAGGTAACCTAAAAAAGGTTATCAACGGAGAGCCTATCGGGACATTGGTACACAATTAAATAATACCTCTAAATTAACCAAAACTAAAATTTATATATGATGGACGTTAATACTTGTATCAACGAAGCAACAGAGAATATGGAATTAGCTATTGACTACTTAGAAGAGTCTCTATCTCATATTCGTGCAGGAAAAGCAAATCCTAAATTACTAGACGGAATCCGAGTTGATTCTTATGGTAGCCTAATGCCTATCAACAATGTGGCAGCAGTTACAACTCCAGATGCTCGCTCTATTTTGATTAAACCTTGGGACAAAAGCATGTTCTCAGTGATCGAAAAAGCAATCATTGATTCTGATCTAGGTATTATGCCCGAAAATAACGGAGAAGTAATTCGTATTGGTATTCCTCCTCTTACTGAAGAAAGACGTATTCAATTAACTAAGCAATGCAGAGGTGAAGGTGAAACAGCAAAAATAAGTGTGCGTAATGCACGTCGTGATGGTATCGACTATCTTAAAAAAGCTGTTAAAGAAGGTTTACCAGAAGATGCTCAAAAGAGTGGTGAGGAAAAACTTCAAAAACTTCATGACAAGTTCATCAAGAAGATTGAAGAGCTCCTAAATGAAAAAGATCAAGAAATTATGACTGTATAATTAATACGAAACGAAAGTGCGCGGACTTGTTATAAAAAACACGGGTAGTTGGTATCACGTTAAGACTGACGATGGACAAATTATCCATTGCAAGATAAGAGGAAACTTTCGACTGAAAGGCTTTCATAGTACTAATCCTATTGCGGTAGGTGATTATGTATTTATTGAAACCAATCAAGAGGGAACTGCTCTTATCACAAAAATAGAAGATAGGAAGAATTATATCATTCGCAAATCTTCTAATCTCTCCAAACAGTCGCACATTCTAGCTGCTAATGTAGACCAATGCATGCTGTTTGTTACGGTAAATCACCCAGAGACATCAACGGTTTTTATAGATCGTTTTTTAGCCTCAACAGAAGCATATAGAGTTCCTACTACTCTACTTTTCAACAAAATTGATTTGTACGATGAAGATGAACTTAGATATATTGATGGATTAATTCATCTATATACTACCATTGGTTACACTTGTATTAAAACATCTGTCGTAACCCGTGAGGGCATTGAGGATTTGAAAGAAAAACTAAGAGGAAAGGTAACTCTATTCTCAGGGCATTCTGGTGTTGGTAAAACAACCCTTATTAATGAGATGCTACCCGATTTAGATTTACGTGTTAGCGAAATATCCACCTACCATAATACAGGTATGCATACTACTACCTACTCTGAAATGTTTGAAATACCTCAAAGTGGATATATTATTGATACTCCTGGTATTAAAGGATTTGGAACTTTTGATATGGAAAAAGAAGAGATAGCTCATTTCTTCCCTGAAATATTTAAGATTTCTAAGAATTGCAGATTCAACAACTGCATTCATATTCATGAACCTGGATGTGCAGTACTAGAAGCAGTAAAAGAGCATTATATCAGTGAATCTAGATATCATTCTTACCTAAGTATGATGGATGATGATTTTGAAGAGAAATATCGTGCACCTTTTTAAGTATTGAATACGATTTTTATTCTAAAACATACAGAAAAAGCGGTCTGAGGTATTACTCCTGACCGCTTTTTATATCTACTTATGAATCGTAAATAGAGAAATGAAAGAAGCTTGTCAATTGACAAGCTTCTTTTTATATATGATAATAATCTATATTATTTCAAATCACATTTACCAGTACAACGAGGTTTAAGCTGTTTAAAGAAATCATTACCTTTATCATCAACAAGGATGAATGCAGGGAAATCTTCCACCTCAATTTTATAAATAGCTTCCATTCCAAGTTCAGGGTATTCTACACATTCAATGCTCTTAATATTATTTTGAGCAAGAATAGCTGCTGGACCACCAATACTACCCAAATAGAAACCACCATATTTATGGCAAGCATCTGTTACAGCTTGACTACGATTACCTTTTGCCAACATAACTAAGCTACCACCATTACTTTGGAATAGATCAACATAAGGGTCCATACGACCTGCAGTAGTTGGTCCTAATGAGCCACATGGCATTCCTTCTGGAGTCTTAGCTGGACCAGCATAGTAAATAGGATGATCCTTAATATATTGAGGCAAACCTTCACCTCTATCTAAACGTTCTTTCAATTTAGCATGTGCAATATCACGACCTACAATGATAGTACCACTAAGTGATAAGCGAGTTGATACGGGATGTTTAGAAAGTTCTTTCAATATTTCAGGCATAGGTTGGTTCAAATCAATCTTCACTGATTCTCCTTCATTTGCTTCACGCATTTCTGCAGGAATTAAACGAGCTGGATTATCATCCAGTTTTTCAATCCAAATACCTTCCTTGTTAATCTTTGCTTTGATATTTCTATCTGCAGAGCAAGAAACACCCATACCTACAGGACAAGATGCACCATGACGAGGTAAACGTACAATACGCACATCGTGAGCCATGTATTTACCACCAAACTGAGCACCTAAACCAATATTGTGAGCTTCTTCAAGAACTTGTTTTTCTAGCTCAATGTCACGGAATGCCTGACCACCTTCGTTTCCTTCGGTAGGAAGATTATCATAATACTTAGCAGAAGCAAGCTTCACTGTTTTAAGGTTTACTTCTGCTGATGTACCACCTATTACAAAAGCAATATGGTATGGAGGACAAGCAGCAGTACCCAGAGTCTTCATTTTTTCAACCAAGAAAGGAACTAGTTTTTCTGGAGTAAGTAAAGCTTTTGTTTCTTGGTATAAGAATGTTTTATTTGCTGAACCACCACCTTTTGCTATACAAAGGAATTTATACTCACCACCTTCAACAGCCATTAAGTCTATCTGAGCAGGTAAGTTACATCCTGTATTTTTTTCTCTGTACATATCCAATGGCACATTCTGAGAGTAGCGTAAGTTTTCTTCTGTGTAAGTTTTGTAAACACCTTTAGAAAGAGCTTCAGCATCTCCACCATCAGTCCATACATTTTGTCCTTTTTTACCTAAAATAATAGCTGTACCAGTATCTTGACAAACAGGTAATTTACCTTTAGCTGATACATCGGCATTACGCAAGAATGTTAGAGCAACATACTTGTCATTTTCACTAGCCTCAGGATCATTAAGAATTTTAGCTACTTGTTCGTTATGAGCAGGACGAAGTAAAAATGCTACATCACGAAATGCATGATTCGCTAAAACAGTTAATGCTTCTGGTTGTACTTTTAAAATTTCATTTCCTTCAAATTCACCTACAGAAACATAATCTTTTGTAAGTAAATAATACTCGGTAGTATCTTTACCCATTGGAAATGGATCTTGATACTTAAATGGAGGTGTTGCCATAAATATTGTTTTTTATATGTTATTTTAAATCTATGCGATGCACAAAGTTAACTTATTTAGTGTCGAAAAACGACATATTGGAGAAATAATTCTTTAATTAAAAGAGATACTTTAAGCTTATTCTTGTTCTACTTCCTCACCAGACCAATCTTCTTCATCATAAACTGGATATAGAAAATCATTATAAGGGAATCTTTGCACGTGAAGCTCTCTTACTCTATCGTATATCTTTCGTCGTAACTCTTCAATATTAGTCCGTTCCTTAGCTGAGATGAAAATACAATCAGCATTTTTTGCCATCCAGGTGTTCATAAGTTCTTCCAAGGACCAGTTTGCTCGAGTTATCGGAGTTAAGTCATCTTCATCTTTCTTAATATAAGAATAAGCATCAATTTTATTAAATACTAAAAAAGTGGGTTTATCAGAACTATCAATATCTGCCAATGTTTGGTTTACTACTTTTATCTGATCTTCAAAACTAGGATGTGATATATCAACCACATGAATCAACAAATCGGCTTCTCGCACCTCATCTAGAGTAGATTTAAAGGAATCTACTAAGTCTGTTGGGAGCTTTCTAATAAAACCGACTGTATCCGACAAAAGGAATGGGAGATTACCAACAACAACCTTACGAACAGTAGTATCCAAAGTTGCAAATAACTTATCTTCAGCAAAAACCTCACTCTTGGCTAACATATTCATAATAGTAGATTTACCTACGTTGGTATAACCTACTAAAGCCACACGAATTAACCTTCCTCTATTTTTGCGTTGAGTAGCCTTTTGTCTATCAATCTTTTCTAATTGTTTTTTAAGAAAGGATATACGATCACCAATAATACGCTTATCCATTTCTAACTGAGTTTCACCAGGACCACGAAGTCCTACCGACCCTCCTTTTCCGCTACCAGAACCACCCGCCTGTCTTTCTAAGTGAGTCCAAAGACGAGTTAGTCGAGGCAACATATATTGATATTGAGCCAATTCCACTTGAGTTTTTGCACTAGCTGTTTGAGCACGCATAGCAAAAATATCTAGAATTAGAGAGGTTCTATCTAGAATTTTAACTTGTAATTCCTTTTCAATATTACGGATTTGCTTAGCAGATAATTCGTCATCAAAGATAACCATACCGACCTCATGATCTTTCACATAATCTCGTATTTCTTCTAGTTTACCTTTACCTACATAAGTGGTAGGATTTTCTTTATCTAATTTTTGAGTAAATTTCCCAACAACTTCAGCACCAGCAGTATCAGCAAGAAACTCCAGTTCCTCTAAATACTCATCAGTTTTTCTTTCATCTTGGAATGGGGTAACTAAGCCCACTAAAACAGCTGTTTCAACCTGGACTTCTGATATTACAAAATCTTTCATTCTTATCTTTTATAGTTCTTACTAACAAATATAACAAAATTCAGACAAGAGTAGTTATAGAAAAGTCAATAAAATAGACTTATATATATGTATATCACTCTACTTTGACACATTTTGAATCTTAAAGTAAAACTAGACTAACTATAAGTTATATAGTATACGTCAAATTACTAATTCTATTACCCGATTAGTAAAATTTATAAATATGCATACTTAAATTGATTAGGGATATAATCTTGTTTTAACAGAGTCAAAACAACACGATGACTTAGTCAAAGTATCATCATGTCGGTGTCATGATGGTACTTTGATTACTACACGGATAACAAGAATGAATATACAATATTTGAATTGTATTATTATACACCTACTATCTAGCAAACAAAAGACCAGCCTAAATAAATTAGACTGGTCTTTTTCAAATTATCTTAATTAAGTAAGGTTTTTACTTTTCAAGTTTAGCGGGCTGAGGAACAATTCCCGAAGGATTGTTATCAGAAGACTCTAATAGTGGATTACCTTCAATTTCTTTTTCAGGTAACATGTAAATTAGAATCTGATCTTCAGCTTTCACGTTATATTGTGCTGATGAAGGAAAAGAAGTTTCAAATTTACCTTCTTCATTTTTAACAATACGTTCAATTGGTTTCTTTAAACGAAGAGTATCAAATAAAGAAAATCCTTCACCCCATAATTCTAGTCTCCTTTGATACCAGATTTCATCTTGCATTTCTACTGCTGTAGTAGCTTTACAAGTATATTCAGGATTACGATTTGCTTTGATAAAATCTGTTAATAGGCTCTTAGCACCTTGAATATCTCCACTCATTGCAAGAGCTTCAGCTTCAATAAAAATCATTTCTTCCACACGCATAATAGGCCAGTCACTTGCTTTCACAGAATTTCCTGGTATATTTTCAAAAGCATGGAATTTCACATTCACAAGAGGTTCCCAACCATAAGCCTCAGCAATAGGCTCACTATCAATAAGCATATCATCTACTAGCACAGAGTGAGTATCTTCATCTAACCACCACTGCTTACGAATATCGGATTCAGGTATAGACTTCCACAATGGTAGGTTAATACTACGATAAGCACCAACCATAGTTGTATAAGCTCCTCCGGCCATAGAACAAAGATGTGACGGCCAATTAATAATATTAGATCCACCAGCATTTGTATCTTTAGTTATCATATTCGCCCACATCCAAGACTTTGATGCAGCAGAATTAAAAGTTGGCTGAGATACTTCTTTTAAAGAATAAGGAATAAAGCCTATTTGTGCAGCTTTTGCATCCTTAGCAGCATCTTCCCATTTATTCATAATCAAGTTAGCACGTGCTCTTAAACCATAAGCCACTTCTAAAGAAACCTTTGATTTGTCTAAGCCTCTAGGCAGTGAGTTTTCTTTAAGTAGTTCAATTGAAATATTTAGATCATCTAAAATAACAGCATATACATCCGACACTGACGCTCTTTTATCTGTATTCCTTTCATCACCTGGTACAAGTATTAAAGGCACTGATGGTGCATCTTCGTGACCTACGTAAGTAAATTGGAATGTTTGAGCTAATAACATATAACTAAAAGCTCTATAAGATAAAGATTGTGCCTTATAATAGTTTAATGTTTTAATAGCTCCTTTATCATTCGAATCTGTTGCTTCATATAAAGTCTCAATTGATGTTAAGACATCATTAGCTCCTTTAATAATACTATAACTCATTCTCCAGATTACTTCAGAATTATAGGATGTAACCGATCTATCTCTAAATAATTGAGGGCTAGAAAAGTGGTTATACCCACTGGTAAATGCTGTCATATCAGCACTACTTGAATCAAACATCATACAAATAGCTGGATAACCGAAATCAAAATGCTGAGTTTTTGATAACTCCAAGGTGTTGAGTTTAATCATATTTGCAGCTAGACCATTAATATCAGCTTCGATTTTCTCAGGATTCTTTGCCAATAAATCTTCTTTTTGGTCTTCAGTAATTATATCACCTCCAGGAAATGCATCAAGGCTACAGCCCGACAATCCTAGTAAAGATGAAAGAGATAATATATATATATATTTTTTCATAATAATAACCTACTTAAAAATTAGAATGAAATATTAATACCACCAGATATAGTTCTCATTGGAGAATATACATCATTACCAGAGCTCATATAACCCTGTCTAGGATCAAGTCCTTTGCGTTTAGAGAATAGAGCGACGTTATCTGCTACTACATATAAACGTAAAGCTGAAACTTGTAATTTTTTCAATAATGTTTTAGGAACATTATATCCTAAAGTTATATTCTGTAAACTCAAGTAATTTGAGCTAGTTATAAAACGATCAGATAAATTGTTACTGTATAAATGACCTCTATTAATTTGAGGAACTGATGTATTCGTATTTTCTGGAGTCCATGACTTTAAAGCATCCTTATGCCAGTTTGTACCTGCATTAGAAGCAGCACCTCCATGCATTAATGCAGCATAAGTATTGTCATAAATTTTACCTCCTAGTTGGTATGCAAAAGATACCGAAAAATCAAAATCATAAACCTTTAGAGAAGAACCAAAACCACCATATACTTTTGGTAGAATATCACCAGTAGCATAACGAGTAGCATTGCTCCAATCACCAGTTGTTTCTTTCATTATTTTTCCGTTTTCATCTTTCACATCTTTGTAATACAATGCTTTCCCTGTTGCTTCATCTACTCCAGCATATTCTCTAAGATACATTTGATATAAAGATTCGCCTTCTCTGTAAATACGAGAACCATCAATAAGCTCACCTCCTAAAGATTTTTCAAGCTTCAATACTTTATTTTTAAAGAAAGTAAGGTTGAAATTCATATCCCATGTTATTTTTCTTGAATCATAAAGCACTCCGTTAACGTCAAGCTCCAAACCTCTATTAATCATAGAACCAATATTCATAGGAACCTGAGCATAACCATAAGATAATGGTGTAGGTTTATAATATAACATATCAGTAGTTTTACGAGAAAAATACTCGATAGAACCTGTTAATCTGTTATTCAACAACTCATAATCAAACCCTGTATTGAAACTATGTGAAGTTTCCCATGTAATATCCTTATTCCCTTTATAGTCAAAAGAAATAGCATGATTACCACTAAGGTTCGTTAATCTAAATTGATCCATATATGGATAATAATTAGAACGGCCATCTACAAATAACAAATCATCGTTTCCTTGTACACCATAGCTCATTTTAAACTTAAGCATATTAATCCACTTCACATCTGATAGGAAATTCTCTTGATTCATTAACCAACCACCACCGATTGACCAAAAGTTACCCCAACGATTATCTGGATGAAAACGAGAAGAACCATCTCTTCTAAAAGACACTGAAGCAAAATACTTATTATCATAATTATACTGTGCACGAGCTAAGTATCCAGCTGTATTGTATTTATCAATACTTCCCGAAGTATTAGGATCATTAATAGCATTATCTAACTCAATAACATCAGGATTATATACATTACTTTTTGATCCATACAGACCTTCAGACTTCATATTATAAGCCTCATAACCTACGAGAAAATCAAAGCTATGTAAATCAATATCAAAATTATAAGTGAGTAAGAATTGTCTATTTAGAGTAGCAATACGATATGATTGAGCTGAAAGAACTCCTCCTTGCTCAGCAAACTGACCATAATATGGGTTCAGTCTCATATTCATTTTTTGATTTGTAATATCAGTACCAATATTTGTTGAGAAAACAAGATTTGGCATCAAAGAAATATTAGCAAACCATTTTCCACTAAAAAAGTCAGTCTGATAGACACGTTTATCTAGTTCAATTGCAGAAGCAGGGTTAGACATCCCCATAAAAGAACGAGTAAAATTAGTAGAAGTTTTATCACCATAATCATAAATAGTAAATCCCCTTCTATCTTTCATTATCTGTCCCTCAGCATCTCTTACATATAAAGGATAAATTGGAGCTATCAAATTTCCAACATAGAATATATTTCCAGAAGAAGATCCTGATTGGTCTCTTGGGTATGTACTCTTTGAAGATACATAACTCATATTTGCACCCACTTTCAACCACTCATACATTTGATAATCTGCCTTCAAACGAGTAGAAAAACGTTCAAATCCAGAGTTAGGTATAATACCTTTATCATCTAGGTATCCAGCAGACATGAAATAGTTAATTTTATCTGTTGCTCCACTAATATTGATATTGTACTCTTGTCTCAGGTTTCCTTTATCAAAAATTTCATCAAACCAATCATCTGGACGATAAGTATAATCACCATCAGAATAGCCTAATGTCGCATTAGAGTTTAATTTACCATCTTCTCCTATAAGTTTCTCTCCATCAGGCAAAGTATAAACTAAATAACCTACACCACCTTCTTTAGATGTCAATAGAGTTGAATTTGCTTTAGCATGGGCATTTTCAGGAGTATTATTTCTTATTAAATCATTATAAATGGCAGAATAAGCCATTTCATAGTATGTACCTGGATTTTTGATTACGTCATAATTAGGGACTCCTCTTCTATTGCTACCCCATTTAGCATCAACATTAATAACAGGCTTACCTAATTTACCTTTACGAGTAGTAATCAATATTACACCATTAGCTCCACGCGCTCCATATAAAGCATTTGAAGCAGCATCTTTCAACACTGTCATACTTTCAATATCCTGAGTGTTTAGCGAAGACATTTCACCTTCAAAAGGAACACCGTCAATAACGTATAATGGAGTATTACTTGCTGAAATAGAACCGATACCTCTAATTCTTACTTTTGCAGACTCACCTGGCTGACCATTAGAACTAGTAGTTTGTACACCAGCCACCTGACCCGACAATGCATTCGTTACATTAGAAGTTTGACGCGAAGTAATCTTTTCACTTTTAACAGTAGCAGCAGAACCTGTAAAAGCTGATTTTTTAGCTTTACCAAATGCCACAACCATTACCTCATCCAAGACTTTTGTATCAGAAATCAAACTAACCTTCATCTGAGGTTTTATAGGCAATACTTGAGATTTCATTCCGATATATGAAAATTCAAGGTTTTTAGCTTCTGATGGAATATTAGTAATACTAAAATTTCCATCAATATCTGTAATAGTACCTACAGAGGTTCCTTGCACCAATACTGTAGCACCAATAATAGGAAGCCCATCTTCTTCAGAGAGCACCACTCCTGCTGCATTTCTGTTTTGGGCTGTCACTAAACCTACCCCAATCATTAAGTAGGTAAATAACATCATCAATCTTTTTTCCATAATTTTTGCTTAAAGTTCGTCTTAGCTTTATTAAATAATATTTTTTGACTTTAACAGTTTGCAAATGTATTAAAAAATATAAAACAATCAATATTTTTTGCAAAGAATTGACTTTAAGCAATAAAATGTAAGCTAAAAAGAGTATATATCTACGATTTTTATACAGAATATCCTTTTTCGATTACATATTCTCTTTTTAAAACCCAACACAACTTATCAAAATGAAAGCAGAATAAGCATTTATAAATATATTTAAGAGCATATAGATTAATCACATTATCAATATGTCAAATTAAGCAGTCAAATTCAAGCTATTTACCCATAAGGGTATTAATCCTCTATCAATCAGACTATATCAGAGCTACATAGCAGTACATTTTCACAAATCAAAATATTTACTAACACACAATAGTAATATTACATTACAGATATTAACTTAAAAAGTAATTATAAACAAAAAAGCATGTTGTATTAATGTTATACAACATGCTTTATATTAAGATCTTATAAGGGATAAATATTTATACTAGTCTATGACTAATTCATAAAAAATAATTTTACTTATAACTAATCATTCTGTTCACCTATCTCCTTATTAGCATTCATTTCGTCATCTGGTATTTTATATATAAACTTCTTATCATTAGCAGGGAGTTCATGAACTGTTGTTGAGGAGTGATTTACACTGCCTTTTCTATTTAAGGGTTCTCCTCTTCTCTTCATATCAAAAAGTCTAACACCTTCACCCCACATTTCAATCCTCTTTTGAATCCTTATTTCTTCAAGTAAATCCTTACCGCTAGCTGAATAATCAGGGTTACGGGACTTAACTACCTCTTCTAATAGTTTTTGGGCTTCAGCATTCTTTCCTAAATTAGCAAATGCTTCAGCAGCTACAAAATACATTTCAGCTGTACGTAAATAAATATAATCAGAGGTAAAAGTTCCTCCTTTACCTAAAGATCCTACGTCAACAAATTTCTTCTGAATATACTGTTGAACATGATAATGTGGATTATCTTCTGATTCAATTTTAATACCAAACCATTTTTTTCTGATATCAGTTTCAGGAATCTTATCATATAGATCACTTGCAATCATCTTATAATTACCCAAATTTCCTCCATAACCAGGACTATACGGATCCATATGACTCATAAACGAAGCATAGAATGTGTTACTCTCTCCATCAATTAGAGCTCCCCATAAAACTTCTGAGAGATCCACGGTATTAAAACCAGAGAGCAACTCTGCTTCTGTCATTAAAGAACCTCCTTTAATAGCTTCTTGTGCATATTTAGCAACAGTCTCCCACTGGTTAGGATAATCATCAACAAACTGCAATACTTTAGCATAAATAGCTGCTGCTGCATACTCACTTATTTCACCTTTACTTGCCGCTTTTTTACCCTTAAGTAAATTATAACCTTTATCTAAATCGGAGAGAATCTGATTATACACTTCTTTTACTGGAACTCTGTTTAGAAGTATATCAGTTTCATTATAAACAGGAATTCCTGGTTTATCTTTATTCCATTGATATGGATGTTGATACATATTTATTAACCAAAAATAGCTATATGCTCTTATAACGAAGCTTTCTCCAAGCATCTTTTCAACAGTTTCATCCCCTGAATCTATCTGCTCAATCAATTTAGAGATAACTTCATTTGTACCATTAATCACAGCATAAAACTCCTGCCAAGTTGATGCAGGTCTTCGATAAGATGATCCTCTGTTGTCTAAGAGATAATCATATACAAAAAAATGGCTTGTAAGATAAGCTATATCCTCACCCATCATATCTGTTGCTAATTCAATTCCTTTTAAGCCAAAGTCATCATGACTACGTTGAGACTCTGGAGCAAACAAGTTTTTATAGAACCCAGAAATATATCCTTTTATTTTGGAAGGATCTCTGTTTATAGCATCTTGAACCTGATCATCTGAGGCATTTTCATTAAGATCTGTATCAAGAAAACTACTAGAGCATGCCGATATCAGAATTGGCATTACAATTAGTAATAATATATATTTTAATTTTTTCATAATTGTATTCTTTTAAAAATTCAATTTTAAACCTAAAGAAATAGTTCTTATAGCAGAATAGTTAGCAGCAGAATAACCATATGCATATTGGCGTGGATCCATACCTTTTCTGCGAGAAATCAAGGCCACATTATCTGCAGTTACATAAATACGAGCTGTATTCATGTTTATTGTCTTCATCCACTTCGTAGGGAAAGTGTAACCAAGAGTTATATTTCTTAAATTTAAATAGGATGCATTTGTTAAAAATCTTGTAGATTGACTATTAGGTGTTTGAGAACCATTAAGAATAGGGACATTGGTATATATATTCTCTGGTGTCCACGCATTTAATATATCTTTATGCCAATTACTTCCTTTACTATTACCTGCATGCATAAATGAAGCATACATGCTATCATAAATTTTACCACCAATTTGAAAATTAAAACCGATACCTAAGTCAAAACCTTTATATGTAAGTGAGGTGGAAAATGCACCTTGAAAATCTGGTAAAACGGAACCTTTATCATATTTAGTTGCATCTTCATACTCCGTGGTTGTTTTCTTTTCTAAAAACAATCCATTTTCATCATACACATCCATGTACCACAGAGCTGCACCATTTTCAGGGTCTACTCCTGCATAATCTTTAATATACAAGTCATATATAGAGCCTCCTTCTGTTAATTTGAACATACTACCAACCCCATGGATAATGCCAGCTTCTTTATTGCTTTCTGGCAACTTCAATATTTTATTTTTATATGTTGTACCATTCAAAGAAAGTGTCCACACAAAATCATCAGAAACTATTGGAGTAGCATTTATTGTAAACTCAAACCCTTGATTCTTCATATTTAACAAGTTCATAGGAATGTATTCAATACCTGAAGATGTCGGATAAGGCATATTATATAACATATCTGAGGTCTTTTTATAGAAATAATCTAAATCTACAGTTAACCTATTATTAAAGAAACCTGCCTCAATACCTATATTTAAGTTTTTACTGGTTTCCCATGTCAAATCTTTATTACCACGATAAGTTTCAACTACACTGAACCCATCATCACTCTTTGATATTGTATATTGTTTTAAATAAGGCTCATAAACAGGAGAACCATTTATATCTAAAATTCCATCATTACCCTGGGTTCCATAGCTCAATTTTAGTTTTAAATTTGACAGCCAGTCAATCTCTTTCATAAATTCTTCTTGAGTAATTCTCCATGATCCACCAATTGACCAAAATGTTCCTCTACGATTATCTGGATGAAATTTTGAAGATTTATCTGAACGTATACTTCCTGAAAAGTAATATTTATTGTCATAGTCATAATTTACACGACCAAAGAAACTCTCCATTTTATGTCTTTGTGTAAAAGAATACATATCACCCATTGTTGTAGCATTATTAAACTCAGGATTACCAATAACATAGAAATTATACTTGTGGTCATATTGATATTTGTATTTATAAGAATAAGACTCATGTCCTAACATTGCATCAATATGGTGTTTCTCAATATCTTTAGCATAACTTAAAATCTGGTTAAAAGTTACGGTCTGAGTTCTATTGTTATATTTATAAGTTCTTCCACCAACTTTAGCAGCATCACCATATAATGGATTCATATGATCAGTTCGTGCTTGAGTCATTAAGTCATACCCCATATTCGCAGTAAACTTAAAATCATTCAAAAAGTTAATATACATAGAGCCTCTCCCACTAAAGTTATCATTTAGAGTTTCATGAGTATCTAACTTACTATTAGCTGCTGGATTTTGATTCGCAAATCCCCCCATCCTCGAACTATAAGTACCATCACCAAAGTCATAAATTACACCATTTTCATCATAGAGCTTTTCACCAGTCTCCTTATCATAAGCGTAAACAGGATAAATAGGAGCTATACCTTGAGTAAAAAAGAAAGCATTTGAATAATTACTTAAACTTGCTCCTTGAGATTGACCTGCATTCTTTTCACCTCTTGAATAAGATAAGCCGCCATCAACACCGAAGTATTTATTCACTTCATGAGTAATATTTGCACGACCTGAAAAACGTTGAAAATCAGTACTTTTTAAAATCCCTTCATCATTTAGATAACCAAAAGATAAGAAATGCTTAGTTTTATCACTTCCTCCTTGAAAACTCACATTATACTCTTGTCGAAAACCTGTTTTAAGGACCTCATCTGCCCAATTATCATGATGGCGAAGTGGGGCATTTGTTACAAGACCATCTGGGGTTACTATTTGTTCATTAGAAATTCCAACAAATGGATTATATCCTAAATTTTTAATTAAATCAATAGATGCATTTTCAGGTGTTCCATTTTCTGAATTCTTAAGTACATTCCAAGTAGCTAATACAAATTGTCTCGGATCCTTCATTATGTTATATTCAGGAACAGCTCTCTGGTTTATACCCCATCTAGCTTCAACATCTACGCTAGATTTATGTGCAGACCCTTTTTTAGTTGTAATCATAATTACACCATTAGCAGCTCTTGATCCATAAAGAGATGCAGAAGCAGCATCCTTAAGAATGGATAAACTCTCTATATCAGAAGGATTAATCGCATTAACAGCCGACTCATCATATGGCATGCCATCTACTACATATAATGGTGCGGAAGAAGCACTAAATGAACCAATACCACGAATACGAATTTTGGCATTTTCTCCAGGTTGTCCACTTGTATTAATAACTTGTACACCTGGTGCAGCCCCTTCCAGAGCTTTAGAAACTGACGACACTTGCATTTTAGCAATATCATCACCTTTAACTGTAGCAGCAGACCCTGTAAATGACGATTTTTTAGCTGTACCATATGCCACTACCATCACTTCATCTAAAACTTCCGTATCGGACTGTAAAACAATCCTCATTACAGGTTTTATAGGTACGCTAACTGTTTTCATTCCAATAAATGATACTTTTAAAGTTTTAGTATCATTAGGAACTCGAAGCAATTCGAAATGCCCATCAACATCCGTGATTGTCCCCAAGCTGGTTCCTTCAACCAACACTGAAGCTCCAATTACAGGCGAACCATCATCCTCAGAAAGAACCACACCTGATACCTTCTGAGTTTGGGCTGTCATATATCCAATACTGAATAATAGACAACTCAAAAACATCATTAATTTTCTCATATCTACAAGTTTTTATTAGTTAGTGCTCGTTAACGTTGTGTAATATTGATAAAATTTATTAATTAAACAACTTTTTTAGTATAAAAACATCGTTTAAAAATCAAAATGGAAGTATTACGAATATTCTTACATCATTTTAACACATAAATAATAATTACACGAGACACATAAAACACATTAATCAATACTAATAATCACATATAGACACGAATTAATACCCTAAACAATCATTAAGTAAAATATTAACAAACTAAACAACACATAGAGGTATTTTTAAAAACAACAGATACTTTTTTTAACATACAATACACACATAAACCTAGTTCATTATAAATCATCTTATTACATCTATTAGATCCATCAAACTACTAATTTGATAAGTAGGAATAAAGGAATTGTTTGGAGATACCTTTTTAGACAAAAAAGCTTGATCAATTCCTGCATTTTTGGCACCTTCTATATCTGCCACCCAATTATCTCCTACCATCAAGGCTTCAGAGTTTATCACACCTGCTTTTTGAAGTGCATAATTGAAAATTCTAGCATCTGGTTTATTTACACCAACCTCATCAGACAGGATAACACCACTAAAATATTGAAGTATATTACTATTCCTCATCTTTTCATATTGAAGTTCTTTAAAACCATTGGATAAGATATACAAAGGATACTTGGATGCACTAGCCTCAAGCACATCAATTGCCCCTTCAATTAGATTGGACTTTGTAGGAATTAATCTAAAAAAGTATTTAGAGTAATTATTCACTAGAGCCTCATCGTAAACTCCCACACGCACTAGTGGATAATGAAAACGGACTGAATTTAAAGTATTACGATCAATTTTACCCTGCCCATATAAATACCACAACTCTTTATTTTTCTCTTGGTAGAGAGAATAAAAGTGATTGAAATCAATAAAATATCGGCCAAAGGAAAATTGGTGATAAACTTCTCTAAAAGCTTCCTCTGCATTTTTAGAGAAACTCCATAGCGTATCATCTAAATCAAAAAATATAGCTTTATACATTTATGTTCTACTGTTATTTGAATACTAGATATAAAAAATGGGCTGTATTTCTACAACCCATCTTACTATTTATTTATATAATTCTACTATTTCACAAGAATCACAAGATATTTACTTACACTCCAAAAGTCTTTAGCATTTGTAATAGATAAAACATATTCGCCCTTACTATTTTTATCTAATGTAAATGAACCATCAGGGTGTGTAGTTAATAGTTTTGCAGATTTAGAATACAACTCAATTGTTTTGGTAGTTCTAATATCAATTTCAGTAAAGTAATCTTTATTAAACTCTTCGGTCATTACTTCTCTTGTCTTGAAGACACCACCAGTAATAATTTTTTGATCTTTTAATTCTGATTTTGTACCAAATACAAACCACGCAGTATTTAACAATCTATCTTGTTTTTCTACAGCTGCAGCTTTAGCATCATTGGCTTCAGCTAGTGATTCAACGTCTGCTGCCAAATTACTTACAGCTGCATCCAATTCTTGAATGCGAATATTCTTAGAAGCCAATTCTGTTTGAAGTTCACCAATTCGATTTGTTTTTTCTGCTAACTCTTTTTTAAGAGATGCAACTGTATTAACTAAGTTAGCTGAAGCGTTTTTATTCTTTTGAAGCATTGCTTCTAACTTTTCAATTTGAGCTTTATTGTCTTCCATGGTTTTTGCTATAAATTCCATGTCTTCTTTGATTTTTTGACGAGCAGTAGCTCCTTGCTCAGTAAGAGATCCTCTTTGAAGATCAACTCTATCTTCAGCAATATTGATTTGACGGAAGCCTTCTTGAATTTCATTGAATACTCCCCAAAACTCATCTAGCTCATTGTTCTTCTGAGATAATTCTAGCGCTAAAGAATCTTTCTCAGCTTGTAGTTTTTTCTTTCCACCAAAGTCACATGCTGTAAGAAATACAACACAAGATAGGACTAAAAATAAACTCTTTTTCATACGTTTTTCCAATTTAATTTTACAACTTTATTTTTTATGAGCACCTTCTATTACTATAACAATTTCTCCACGTGGTTCGTTTTCAGAAAAGTGAGTTATCACTTCTTTCAAGGTACCACGAACTGTTTCTTCATGCAACTTAGATATTTCACGAGAAACGGAGACTTGTCTTTCTTCTCCCATATACTCAGCAAATTGAGTTAGTGTTTTTACCAAGCGATAAGGAGATTCATAACAAACCATTGTTCTAACTTCTTCTGCTAACTCCTTCATGCGAGTCATTCTTCCTTTTTTAGGAGGTAAGAAGCCCTCAAAGCAGAATCGATCATTAGGCAAGCCTGATGAAACAACAGCAGGTATTAAAGCTGTAGCTCCAGGTAAACATTGTACCTCTATACCATTTCGTATACACTCCCGCACAACTAAGAACCCTGGATCAGAAATAGCAGGAGTTCCTGCATCTGATATTAAGGCTATATTTGCACCTGCCTTTATTCTATTTATAACACTCTCCACCATTTTATGTTCATTAAACTTATGATGAGACTGTAAAGGATTTTTTATATCATAATGCTTTAATAAAACACTAGAAGTTCTAGTGTCTTCTGCTAGTATTAAATCAACTTCTTTTAGTACTTTAATAGCCCTAAAAGTCATATCTTCTAAGTTCCCTACGGGTGTTGGAACCACAAATAGTATTCCCATTCTTAATTATATTTTGTAATATCGTTGCAGAAAGTCATCCATATCTTGAAAAGCATAATCTTCTATACTACAAGAAACCACCGTACTTAAATAACCTACAGCCTGTTCATAACTCCCTAAGTTTTCCATTTCTGCCACAACTTCTTTCAGTTTGTTTGAATCACCATCAAATAATTCACGAGAATATCTAAAAACATCATTTAGACTTAGAGCTCTATACATAGAGCCAGATTCTGGTGTCATTACTTTTCCTTGCAGTATTTCTTCTTGTTTGACAACATCAGAATCCTTCTGAATCTCTTCACAATTAATAGATTCAGATGTAGTTAAGTCTTCTTTTTTCTTAACAAATGGTTTTTCATCAACTCTATCAATCACAACAGGAGTTTCTTTCTGAAGTGATTCTACAGCTTTATAATGAGCAAACTCCTTTTTTAACTCACCCATCCGTTCTGATAAATTATTTAGACTTCGCTCTGCTACTTTAAATAAGTTAGAGTCTTCTGGATTTTTATCCAAGTATTCCAAAAGACATTTCAGTTCGTAGAAATCTAATTCTATGTCTGTAAGAAGTTTTTTCATGCTAATTGTAACTATTATCAATAGAGACAAATGTAGAAATAAATAATCAATTTATAAGGTATAGTAAACAAAAGTATTATTTTTGCAGAGTTCAAAAGCAGTAATCATGGCACTATTTTCCGAAGATCAAACTCAAGAGACGAACCGTAGAGGTCGTATAGAAATAATCTGTGGCTCAATGTTTTCAGGTAAAACAGAGGAGCTTATCCGTAGGCTAAAACGAGCAAAATTCGCAAAGCAAAAAGTTGAAATATTCAAACCCACTGTGGACTCTCGCTACTCCCAATGTGATGTAGTATCGCATGACAAGAACTATATAAACTCAACACCTGTAGATTCTTCTTCTAGCATATTACTACTTGCATCAGATGTTGATGTGGTAGGCATTGATGAAGCTCAGTTTTTTGACCTCGGCATAGTAGATGTTTGTAACGAATTAGCCAATATGGGTATTCGAGTAATAGTGGCAGGTTTAGATATGGATTTCAAAGGAACTCCTTTTGGACCAATTCCTCACCTCTGTGCCATTGCAGACGAAGTATCTAAAGTACATGCTATCTGTGTAAAATGTGGACAATTAGCTCTTTATTCACATCGAACTGTAAATTGCAACAAACAAGTTCTTCTAGGTGAAACAGAAAGATATGAACCCCTATGCAGAAAATGCTATCTAAAGGCTCTCAAACAACAAAACACACTCAAAGAAGCTTAATTCGCTAAAACCTTATTATCTTTATATTATGTATTTAATGCTTCTATAGACATGGAGTATTATGCTGTTTCACAATGCACTGATTTTATAATGTGCAGACCGTAGAAATCCTCTTTTATATATTAAGATTATGGTTGAACAAAGAAAGAAAATCACTTTTGATCGCTTCATACGTGTCACAATTGTCATCGTTGGGATCATTGCAGCATTGATGCTTATCAACAGACTCCGGGGCGTTCTTCTCCCCTTTTTCGTGGCATGGATTATTGCTTATATGATTTATCCCCTAGTTAAGTTTTTCCAATATAAACTAAGGTTTAGAAGTCGACCTCTGGCAATTCTTTGTGCTCTACTCTCTCTTACAGTAGTGGGAGTTGGCTTATCCTACTTCCTTATTCCTCCACTAGTGGTAGAGATGGGAAGAGTGAAGGACTTACTCTTTGAGTACTTACAATCGGGGGTTCAAGAAGGGGCACATATACCTAAATCTCTATCTTTATTTATAAAAGAAACTTTAGATATACAGGCTGTAAGTGATTTCTTTGAAAAAGATAATTTCCTAAACATTATCGAACAAACACTTCCTAAAGTATGGGCTATATTATCAGAGTCGGTAAGCTTTCTAATCAATTTATTTACCTTCTTCTTAATTCTACTCTATATTGTATTTATCTTACTAGATTATGAATCTATAGCAGAAGGATGGATTTATCTTCTTCCTGAAAAATACAGAGAATTCACTCAGAGCGTTGTTAACGATTTACAAGCAGGTATGAATAGATACTTTAGAGGACAAGCTCTAGTGGCTTTTTGTGTTGGTGTTTTAATGAGTATAGGCTTTGTTATAATTGATTTCCCTTTAGCCATCGGACTTGGATTGTTTGTAGGACTACTTAATATGGTACCCTACCTACAAACCATAGGTTTTATACCCACCATACTATTGGCTATATTAAAAGCATCCGATACAGGCGGAAACTTCTGGATTATATTAGCTAGTGCACTGATTGTATTTGCGGTAGTTCAAATTATTCAAGATGGATTCTTAGTACCTAAGATTATGGGCAAAATAACAGGATTAAACCCAGCTATCATCTTGCTATCTCTATCAATATGGGGATCGCTAATGGGGTTGATAGGTATGATTATAGCATTACCTCTCACAACACTTATCTTATCCTACTATCAAAGATTCATAATCAATAGAGAGAAAATATTTCCTAGAAAGAACCATCTTGAAAACACTGAGGATCAAGAGTGAAAGATTTTTTAACTATACATTTTGTGAAATAAAGAGTAATATCACTTGCAGAATAAAATAAAGCCTCTATCTTTGCAACCGCTTAACCGCAACAAAGGTATGATTCGTTAGCTCAGCAGGTAGAGCACAACACTTTTAATGTTGGGGTCCTGGGTTCGAGCCCCAGACGGATCACAGAAAAGGTTACTGAAATTTCAGTAACCTTTTTTTATTTTATATTAATTACTCTTGTTCTTGAAAATTTAGAATTGCAGTAAAGATTGATATTAAAATTTTCTTAAACAGAGTAACACTTAAAACAAGAATAAAAGAAAATTTTGACTAAGTCATCGTATCGTCATGACACCGACATGACGATACGATGACACCGATATGTTCTTAACATATCGGTGTTAACTTAAGCCATAAGCAAAAAAGAATCTCTCCTTCTTGTGTTTATTTATTATTTTGAAATCTTATAATCTCCAGCAGCTTTTAATGCCTCTTGCAGAATAGATAAATCTATCTCCTTTTCAGCAGAAATTAGCACAGTTGATGGAGCCTCAACCTTTACACTACTTACTCCTGCAACTCCTTCTAGGGCTTTCTTTACTCTCGCATGACAATGGCCACACATCATATCACTTACTTGGTATTTAAATTCCATTTCTCTTAATTTTAAAGTTAAATTATTCTTAGAATCAGAATATTTCTGAAATCTTTTATTTCCTTTCCATTTTAATCTCAAGCTGTTTGACACCACACTTACACTACTTAATGCCATAGCTGCACTTGCGATCATTGGGTTTAATAAAAAACCATTTATAGGATATAGTACTCCCGCAGCAATTGGTATTCCAATAATATTATAGATGAATGCCCAAAACAAGTTCTGCCGAATCGTATTTACAGTCTGCTTTGACAGCTCTATAGCCATCGGTATCTTCATTAAATCAGAAGAGATGATAGTCATCTTTGCAACATCCATTGCAATATCACTTCCCTGACCCATAGCAATACTGACATCTGCTCTAGCCAAGGCTGCACTATCATTAATACCATCACCCACCATAGCTACAAGTTTGCCTTGATTTTGCAATTCTTTCACAAAATCTTCTTTCTGATCGGGTAACACTTCAGCTTTATAATGATCGATATCGAGTTCAGAAGAAATAGCCTTTGCTGTAGCTTCATTATCTCCTGTAAGCATATAAACTTCAATGCCCATTTTATGCAATTCTTTAATAGCATCAGCAGATGTAGCTTTTACTTGATCGGCAATAGCAAGAATAGCCAATGCTTCTTTACTATTTGCAAACCAAATGATCGTTTGAGCTTTACTAGTATATTCAGCAGCTTTCCCAAGTAGTTCTGGAGATAGTGCTATATCATTATCTCTCATCAACTTCATGTTTCCAATGTAGAAAGTTTCATTTTGATAGTCTGCTTTAACTCCTGCTCCTGTTAAACTTTGGAAGTTTGACAGCTCAAGCTCTTGTGCTTCTCGGTAATGACTAATGACAGCCTCAGCTAAGGGATGTTCAGAGTATTTTTCTAAACTAACTAACACACGAATGTACTCATCGCGTAAATCTTGCCATAACACATCTGTCACTTTAGGTTTTCCTTCAGTAAGGGTACCTGTTTTATCTAAAACGATAGCATTTATTTTCTTTGCTAGTTCTAAGCTTTCGGCATCTTTAATTAAAATCCCATTTTCGGCACCTTTTCCAATTCCCACCATTATAGCTGTGGGGGTAGCTAGTCCAAGAGCACAAGGGCAAGCTATAACCAAAACAGTTACTAAGGATAAAAGTGCTTGTGTGAATGCTCCTTCTCCACCAAAAGCCATCCAAATAACAAAAGAAAGTATAGAAATACCAATTACGATAGGTACAAAAATCCCAGCCACTTTATCCACTAGTTTTTGAACAGGAGCCTTACTTCCTTGGGCATCTTGCACCATAGCAATGATTTGAGAAAGTATAGTATTCTTCCCTACCTTCTTTGCTTTAAACTGAAAGCTTCCTTTTTGGTTAATTGTTCCTGCAAAAACCTTATCATTAATCTGTTTCTCTACGGGAATAGGTTCACCACTCAACATGCTCTCATCTATAAATGAGCTTCCAGAAACGACGCTGCCATCAACAGCTATTTTTTCTCCTGGTTTTACGACTATAATATCATCGATTTGAACATCTTCGATAGGAACGGTTACTTGTTCATTCTGAGCATTCAGTTTTACTACAGTCTTGGGTTGCAAACCCATCAACTTCTTTAGAGCAGAAGAAGTATTTCCTTTTGCTTTTTCTTCTAACAAACGTCCGATGAGAATAAAGGCTACGATTACCGATGCAGCTTCAAAATAGACATGGGGCTCAAGCCCTCTACTAGTCCAAAAAGATGGATATAATGTATTAAACACACTAAATAAGTAAGCTACACCAGTACTTAAAGCCACTAGAGTATCCATATTCGATGTTCTATGCTTGGCTTGTTTCCACGCATTCGCATAGAAGTCTGTACCAAATCCAAATAAGACAATAGTGGAAAGTACCCACATAATGTAATTACCATAAGGCATATCCATATAAAACATACCTATAGTAGCTACTGGAATTGATAGGATCACAGCCCAAAGAGTTTTTCTCTTTAGGGTTTTAAACTTGGCTTCTCTTAATTGGTCAACAGCCTCACTATCTTGTTCTTCTTTGTTGATTATCAAACCATAGCCTGCCTCCTCTACTGCTTTTTGTAGATGGATAGGACTCGTTTCATCTGAATTAAATTCGACTTGGGCAGAAGTAGTAGCAAAGTTAACACTGGCTTTCACTACGCCCTTTTGGGTTTTCAATGTCTTCTCCACATGCATAGCACATGCAGCACATGACATATCTAGTACAGGAAAAGTTTCTTTTATCTTTGCCATAAGATTTACTATTTTTCTTATTTACAAAGATCAATAGAAGTAGAGTAAGAAGTGTTATATAATTTACTGATAGATTTATATCTTTCACACTTTATCTATCGTTTTACGATTTTCTAATCCATTTAACTTAAACTGTGATGGAGTTTTACCTGTTATCTTTTTAAATTGAGAGCTTAAATGAGCTACACTAGAATAGTTCATTTCAAAAGCAATCTCACTTAATGAAAGCTCATCATAAACCAAGAGTTCTTTTACTCTCTCTATCTTTTGAGCTATAAAGTATTTTTCTATAGTAGTCCCCTCAATCTCTGAGAAGAGATTGCTTACATAAGTATAATCCATGTGTAAACGAGCACCAATAAAATCTGATAGATTTGTTGTCAGTTTTACGTTTTTATAGATAAGCTCTACTATAGCGGTTTTAACCTGTTCTACTAAACGATTTTTTTTATCATCTATCAGTTCAAACCCAAGCTCTTCCAACCTTACCGACAATTTAGCAACCTCTTCGTCAGAAAGATTACGCTCCGTCTCTACTTTTCCTAGTTTTACAGAACAAATCGGTATTTGAAGTTTTTCAAATTCCGACTCAACAACCATTATACAACGAGGACAAACCATGTTTTTTATATAGATATTCATCTTGATTAGCTCTACAATTAATGTATAAACAAATGAAACAATCATTCGTTCTATCAAAGCTACTTAGAATATATCTAATTAACGATTATCCATAAAAAAAGAAGCTATCCTTTTTTATAGGATAGCTTCCATCGGTTCAAATAATGTTTTTTAAAAAATCAATCCACTAGGCTTCAGCTTTATGAATAGTTAGTTGAGGGAAAGGGAATCCAATACCTCTCTTATTAAACTCTTCATAAATTTTTCTATTTGTTTCGAAATAAACACCCCAATAATCGGATGTAACCACCCAACCTCTTACAACAAAATTCACGCTACTATCAGCTAATTCGTTTAAAGCAACAAAAGGCTCAGGACTCTTTAAAATTCGTTCATCAGAAGCTAAAATATCACGTATAGCAGCTTCAACCTCCAGATAGTTTTCTCCATATTCTACACCTATTACCCACTGAACACGGCGTGTTGATTGACTATTTACATTGGTTATAACACCACTACTAAGAGAACCATTAGGAATAAAAATCTCTTTATTATCAGGCGTTGTAATCACGGTATGGAATATTTGTATTTCTCTTACTGTACCACTCACTCCTTGACAGTCAATAAAATCACCTACACGGAATGGTTTAAAAAGTAAGACAATCACTCCCCCAGCAAAGTTTTGCAAATTGCCTGATAAAGCCATACCGATAGCCACACCAGCAGAAGCTATTAATGCCGCAAAAGACGTTGTATTTATTCCTAAAGCACTAACTACTGATACAATCAATAGTGTAAGCAATAAGATGTTTACTAGACTCATTAAAAAGCTTTTAACCCCTGGCTCTACTTTTCTTTTATTTAAAAATCCTCGTACTAATCTTTTTATAAGACTTATAAGAAATTTTCCAACAACTAAGACAAGTATGGCTATTAATATTTTTTCTCCTCCACGGATTAAAAAGTCCATAAACTTATCCCATAAAATAGATGTTGTTTCTGTACTAGCAGCAGAGCTTACTGCGTCTACTGTCTCTTCTAAAACCTCACTTGTTGATAATAGATTAAATAAAATCATCTTCTATAATAACTTATTAATTTAAAAATGTAGCTAATTTAAAATCCTGTATAATTACAAATTTAACCTTTAAGTTGAATAAACACCTAAAATAGGATCTATGTTTACTTTATTCCACAACATAGCTTAAACATTTAGTTTCTTTATTACATATTTATGGCGACAAGGCAATGAGCTCTGTATAGCATAGTAATAATAAATAGGTTTTCTCACTATTCTTTGGAATCTATCTTATTAAGAATTAATTTTGAATGATTTCAAAAAAGGGGTGCCCTAAAGTGACGGGCTGAGATCATACCCATTAACCTGATCCAGGTAATGCTGGCGTAGGAATAAAAGAGAAATATTCCCCTTTTTTCTCTTGCATAAAACTAAACTTATAATGAAAAAGAGATCACTACTAGGTATCTGCATTCTTGCAGGTACAGCTACATTTGCACAAGTAAATGTAAAAGACAGTATGCGCATTGTTAAACTCGAAGGGGTAGAAGTTGTTTCTACTAGAGCTTCAGCCAAAACTCCCGTAGCGTTTACAAACATTTCTAAAAAAGACATCAAAAAACAGAATATCGGAAAAGATATTCCCTTTCTAATCAGTACTACTCCCTCTATTCTTACAACATCCGATGCAGGAGCAGGGATAGGATATTCTAAAATAAGAATAAGAGGTACTGACGCAACCCGAATTAACGTTACTACAAATGGCATCCCTATGAATGACGCCGAAAGTCATGAACTGTATTGGGTAAATACTCCCGACTTAGCTTCTTCTCTTGAAGACATTCAAGTACAGCGTGGTGTGGGAACCTCTACAAATGGAGCTGGTGCCTTTGGAGCTAGTATAAATATGAGAACACAAGCTATTTTTCCTCAAAAATATGCAGAAGTATCAGGTTCATACGGCTCATTCAACAGTCACAAAGAGACTTTCCGTTTAGGAACAGGTCTTATCAATGATAAATGGGCTTTTGATGCACGTATATCCAATATCCAAAGTGATGGTTATAGGGATAGAGCTTCATCTGACTTAAAATCGTATTTCTTACAAGGAGGTTATTTTGGAGAAAAGACAAGTGTAAAACTGATAACATTTGGAGGAAAAGAAGAAACTTATCACGCATGGGATGGAATATCGAAAGATATGTTGAAATCAAATAGAAGATATAACCCTAATGGAGAAATAGAGGATAGCAAAGGCAATGTCATTGGATTTTATGATAATCAAATAGACCATTATGTGCAGAAGAACTATCACCTCCTTATCAATCAATATCTCTCTAATACATGGAATCTGAATGTAGGATTCCACTATACTGATGGAGATGGTTATTACGAAGAATACAAAAATAAAAGAAGCCTAAAAGAGTATGGACTTCAACCATTCGAGCACAATGGAGAGACAGTCAAAAAATCTGATTTAATTCGTAAGAAATTTACTGAAAGCAGATTCGGTGGTGGTATTTTCTCTTTCAACCATAAAGGAGAAAAACTACAAGCCTCTTTGGGTGGGGGACTTAATTACTACAAAAATGATCACTTTGGCAAGGTTCTATGGGTTAAAAACTACATAGGAGATATTATGCCTGACAATCATTACTATGACAACACAGGACGAAAGACAGATGGAAACATCTATGCAAAAGCTTCTTTTGAAGTAACCGATGGTTTAAGCCTTTTTGCTGATGCTCAGTTTAGACATTTACGCTATAGACTTAGCGGTTTGAGCGATAAGTGGAATTGGACTTCTAACCCCGAACAACTACAATCCTTAAGCTTTGATGAAAAATTCAACTTCTTTAATCCTAAACTAGGACTGTCATGGCAAATTAATTCTTATCATTCTACCTATGCTTCTTTTTCTGTAGCACAAAAGGAACCTACTAGGAGTAACTATACTGATGCACTATTCACTCAAAAGCCGAATGCTGAGAAGTTGTATGATTACGAATTAGGTTATACTTTTAACAATCCGTGTTTTAATGCTGGTGTAAACCTATACTACATGGATTATAAGGATCAATTGGTACTCAACGGTAAAGTAAACGAAATAGGTAGAGCTATCTCCGAAAATGTAGATAAGAGTTATCGTATGGGTATTGAAATCTCTTTAGGCGCACAGCTTACGAAATGGCTACGTTGGGATATTAACGGAACTTGGAGCAAAAACAGAATCAAAGACTATGTAGCTTATTTTAGTGATTCTAATTATAAGCAACACACCTTAAATTGGGGGGATACTCCTATTTCTTTTTCTCCTTCATTTATGGGTAATAGCATTATTTCAGCTAATTATAAAGGATTCAATGCTTCATTTCAAACCCAATATTCAACAAGACAGTATTTAGACAATCTAGGTTTAAAAGACAATTCATTAGATCCATTTATCGTAAATCACATTCATCTATCTTATGACTTTAAATTACCTTATATAAAACAAGCTACTGTCGGTGCAAGTGTTTATAACTTATTCAATCTTAAATATGAAACGAATGGGTATTCACAAACAAGTATTGACACCGAAGGACAAATCCTATCACATGATCCTAGATTCTACCCAATGGCTGGAACCAATGTTCTAGCACATATAACACTATCTTTCTAACTCAATGACAGTATTAGAATTATTTGGAACCCTTGTTGGTTTAATCTATTTATGGCTAGAATATAAGGCTAGTATTTATTTATGGATAACAGGCATAATTATGCCTGCTATCTATATTTTCGTATATTATAATGCTGGATTATATGCCGATTTTGGAATCAATATCTACTATCTTTTAGCAGCAATTTATGGATGGCTTTATTGGACCTATGGAGGGAAAAATAAAGAGACCAATTATTTACCCATAACACATGCTCCAACTCGTATTTATCTAGCTCTTTTATGTACATTTGTTGTGTTTTTTATAGGTATCGCATGGATTCTTATTGAGTTCACAGATAGTAATGTACCTTGGCTCGACAGTTTTACCACAGCACTCAGCATTGTAGGTATGTGGATGCTAGCCAAGAAGTATGTAGAGCAATGGCTCAGTTGGATACTTGTCGATATTGTAAGCAGTGGACTTTATATTTATAAAGAACTATATCTCACTGCTGGTTTATACTTCATTTATACTGTTATTGCAGTTTTGGGCTATATGAAGTGGAAAAAGATAATGACACATGAACAGAAAATGGCAACAAGCAGTAGTTGTAGCTAATGGAGACTACCCTACTCACCTAGTACCTCTAAGGTATATAAATGAGGCCTCCTACCTCATCTCTTGCGATGGAGCAGCAGATCAATTAATAAGTAAGGGAATTATTCCTGATTTTATTGTGGGAGATGGCGACTCTATCAGTCTTACAAACAAAGAGAAATACAGTTCTATTATCAAAATCTATACAGAACAAGAAACTAACGACTTAACAAAGGCCATCACATTTCTTATGAATAGAGGCTATAATGATATTACGATTGTAGGGGCAACAGGAAAAAGAGAAGATCATACATTAGGAAACATTAGCTTATTGATGGAGTATATCCAAAATATAAAAGTTAAGATGATTACCGATTATGGAATATTTTACCCGTGTATTGATCATTTCCAAGAAATAATAACACTAGGTAGCCAAGTTTCAATTATAAATTTTGGAGCTACCCACCTAAAGACAAATAGCCTTGTTTATCCTATACGAGATTTCACCAATTGGTGGCAAGGCACCTTAAATGAAAGTAGTAAAGAACTTGTAGAAATTGATGGACATGGGAAGTTTCTTGTGTTTGTTGCTTTCAAATAAGATCAGACAACAAATATCTGACACCGATATGATAATAACTTATCGGTGTTATGGTATCATCATGTCGGTGTGTCTTATACTGATATAGGTAGACAGTTTTCTTGTTAAATAACTAACTAAGTAGACATAATATTTATACACAACCTGAATATATAGTCACAATCGGATTTGGGGTATAAAAGATGTCTTCTTAGCTTTTCTGATTTTAAAATTAAATAATAAATTATGGTTGTATTATTACTTGCTTACTCTTTTTAAAGACTCTAGGTTTCCATAGTCTATTCTGCTGTCCACTCTGAAGATAAACCTTATCTGGGGCCTGCATACCTAAACTCATATGTGGTCGCCTTATATTATAGTATTCAATAAAGGATGAGAGTTTAACTTCTAGTTCTTTTATATCTTTAACAAGCTTAAGTCTATAAATTAATTCTTGTTTAATAATTCCATTAACCCTTTCTGCAATAGCATTATCTGTTGGTTTTGAGTCTTCTGTCATACTGATGTTAATGTCATACGTTTTTAGCTCGTTTACATAATCTGTACTACAGTATTGCACACCTCTATCTGAGTGATGTATTAAGTCTGTTAGATTATTCTTCCCTGCGTATGATATAGCCATTCTAAGAGCCTCTAATGTATGCTCTGCCTTAAGAGTCTCAGCCAGCTTCCAGCCCATAATACGACGAGAATAAGCATCGGTTATTATGTGCAAATAAGTAAAACCAACCTGTGTGTCAATATAGGTGATATCAGCTACCCACAGCTGATTTGGTCTATTTAGTTGAATACCTTTAATTAAATTTTTATACTTTCTAAAACGATGATTTGAATTGGTTGTATGTCGTGGTTTAGGAGCTGGTAATACCATCTTTTTTTTACGTAATAGCTTTATAAAAGCATCCCGACCAATCATATGTTCTGCTCCAAAAATTTCACTAAGTTGTTTGTGTAACTTTATAGAACCTACTCCTGGCGCTTGACAGCGAATCTCTTTAGCGACTTGAATCCATTGATTTTCTCGCATGGAACGTTCAAAATAATTTGTTTTTAACTGATAATATGCTTGCCTACAATGGCCAAACAATCCACAAGCAGTCTGTATTGGCAAACTATGCTGCTCATGAAGCTGTTTTACTGCTTGGCCCCAGATTTTTTTCTTATAGTAATTTCTTCTTGTTTTTCAGCGATATCTATAAGAGTGTTCAATGCTAGAACTTCCAGTTTAGAGTAAGCTAAAGCTTTTTCTAAATCTCGTATACGAGATTGTAAACTAGATTCAGTCGAGGTTGTTTCCTGTTTCTTTTTCATCTCTTGGCTGTATTTACAGTCGGAAGATAATTCTAATTCTTCAAAACGAAATCGATTTATCCATGAATTTATTAGACTAGGAGTAGCTAGATTATATTTTCTAGCTGTGGATGCCCGGCTTGAACCTGTTTCAAAATGATCTCGCAGAATAGATAATCTTTCACTATCTGTATATCTATTCATCTTCTTTGATTTCATAACTGTATATGATTAATGAAATCTGTCTACCTTTTTTAGGAAAAGTCACAACAGATCATTCGTTATTATCAGGAAATTAGTTCATAGCGAAATAGAAATTCTAATCCAAGCCTAGAAAAGGAGGCTTAAACCTCCTTTTTTAGTAGCTTTTCGCAAGCTTATATATTAGCTATACTCATAATATCTGCAAAAACACCCGCCGCAGTAACACCTGCACCTGCTCCATAACCCTGAATTTGCATAGGATATGCTTTATATCTATCTGTTGTCAGTAAAATAATATTATTGCTTCCTTCTAGATTATAAAAAGGGTGCGAAACATCAACCTCTTTCAACCCGACAGAAGCCTGTCCATTTTCAAATTTAGCAACAAATCGCCATTTCTTATTCTCTTTCTCTAATACAGCCCTTCGTTTTTCAAAAACTTCATCTAAGCTAGGAACACGATTCCAAAATTCATCTAATGTTCCATCAAAGAATTCATTGGGCATAAATAAATGCGTTTCCACGTCTGACTGCTCTATTCTATAACCTGCTTCCCGAGTTAAAATTACTAGTTTACGAATAACATCAGTACCACTTAAATCAATACGAGGATCAGGCTCTGAAAATCCTTCTTTTTGAGCATTCTGTATTGTTTTACTAAAAGGCACATCTTTACTTATCTCATTAAAAATGTAGTTTAGAGTACCCGAAAGTACTGCCTCTATCTTCAGTATTTTATCTCCACTATTAATTAAATCATTAATAGTATTAATTATCGGTAACCCAGCTCCCACATTAGTCTCAAATAAGAATTTGACACCCTTATCGAGTGCCACTCTCTTTAATGCAGCATAATTGTTGTATGCTGATGAAGCAGCAATTTTATTAGCCGCAACAATGGAAACATTGTGCCCTAACAAATCTTGATATAAATCGGCTATAGATTCACTCGCAGTACAATCTACGAATACAGAATTATAAATATTCATCTTTATAATTTCATCTCTCAGGATAGATGGAGAACTAGAGATACCAGCATCATAAAGCACTTCTCTGTAATTTTCCAAATTAAGACCTTCTCTATTGGTCAATAAACGAGAGCTGCTAGCTATCCCTACCACATTTAGTTTTAGATGCTGTTCATTCATTAAACGCTTTCGTTGAGATTTAATTTGATCAATTAAGCTACTTCCAACAGTCCCTATTCCACATATAAACAGATTAAGTTCTTTGTATTCTGATAAGAAAAACGAATCATGAATTACATTTAATGCCTTTCTAAGCAAATGCCCATCTACTACAATAGAGATATTCATTTCTGAAGCTCCCTGAGCACAAGCAATAATATTAATCCCATTTCTACCAATAGTTTGGAAAAGACGTCCAGCAATACCTGCATTGCCTTTCATATTTTTACCAACAACAGCTACAGTTGCTAAACCTTCTTGAGCCCTCATAGGCGAAATGACTCCTTGCTCTATCTCTTTGGCAAACTCTGTATTCAATGCATTACAGGCACTTTGGGTATCCTCTCCTCTTACACCAATTGAGGTACTATTTTCAGAAGAAGCCTGAGAAACAAGGAATACACTAATACCATTTTTAGCAAGAGCTTTAAAAATACGGTAATTTACTCCGATAACTCCTACCATACCTAAACCTTGTACCGTAATTAAGCTTGTATTATCAATAGAAGAGATTCCCTTAATTACTTGCTTAGAAGCTCCTTTAGTAGTGGAAGAAATTACAGTTCCAGCACCAGAAGGATTAAATGTATTTTTAACAAGAATAGGAATATTAGTATGACATACAGGGTAAATCGTTGGAGGATAGATCACTTTTGCACCAAAGTTGGATAACTCAGTGGCTTCATCATACGTTAACTCTTCGATAGTATAAGCTTTATCAATAACTTTTGGGTCAGCTGTCATAAACCCATCTACATCTGTCCATATTTCAAGACAAGACGCATGTAAAGCTGTAGCTACTAAAGCTGCAGTATAATCGGAGCCACCTCTACCTAAGTTTGTAGTATCTCCAGAGGTAACATCAGAAGAAATGAAACCGCCCATGACGGTTACTTTAGGAGTATATTTGAAAGCTTGCTGAATCAATTCAGTTGTCAGTTCACTATTAGGCACATGTTTGCCATGTTTAAACTCTGTTTTAATAATATCACGTGAATCGACCCATTTGGCTTTGGGAATAGAAGCCGATACAATTAACGAAGAAAGTCTTTCGCCGTAACTAACTATTGTATCTAAAGTTTTAGATGATAAATCTTTAATTAAATAAACACCCTTAAAGATATTAATAAGCTCATCCAAAAGCTTCTTCATTTGCATTGAAAGCTGCATTCGGTTCTTTGTATCATCAAATAAATCATTGACTACAGATTCATGCCTATTAATCAAAGACAGAATCTCTTTTTCATATGCAACATTACCATCAGCTGCTAAATGAGCTGTTGACAATAATTGGTCAGTAATTCCTCCTAGAGCGGATACTACTACAATTACGGGAGTGTCTGATTTAGACTCGACAATGGCCCTAACCTGCTTTATAGTATTTGCAGAAGCCACAGATGAACCTCCAAACTTAATAACTTTCATAAGTGTTTGTATCTATTTGTTTTGTAAATATACGGAAACAAAAAAAGGATGCCAACCGGCATCCTTTTCTTTATTATTAATTCTGTATGTTAATTATTTAACAATTACTACACGGCTTAATTGGTTGTCTTTACCAAATACAGAATCTACACCACCCATACCAACAACTTCAAGTTGTGATTCTTTTACACCTTCTTTAATAAGTGCATCTTTCACAGCGTTAGCACGAGCTTCACTTAAACGTTGGTTAAGTGCTTTGCTACCAGTTGCGCTATCAGCATAACCTACAACTTTGTAAGTCTTATCTGTAGCCTTGATAGATTCAGCCATCATTTGAACTGTTACAAGATCTCTGCTAGTTAAATTGCTCTTACCAATTTGGAAGAAGACAACTCTTGAATCGTTAGCAGAAGTTTCTTTGTAAACTACTTCAGGTTTTCTATTACGTAAAGCTTCGATTTCGTCTTTCAACTGATTGTTGTAAGCTTGAGCATCACGTAATTGATTTTGTAGACGACGCATTTCGCTTTCGCTAATACCTGTAGAAATTACAGTACCTCTATTAAAGTCTCTTTGTTTGAATTTATAAGTAAGACCTAATGTTACTGCACCAATCCCATCATATTTTTTTCCACCAACTTCACCATCAAAGCGATCCTTAACTAAAGTACCACGTGCTTCAATATTTAAATCTAAAGCTGGAGATAGACGGAATTTGTTAATAAGACCAATAGTTGCTCCTAATTCATCATTTTTAGGGGTATCCCAAGAGTGTAACCATGCCATACCTAGATAAGGGATGAATGAGTAAACACGATTAGGATTATAACCAGCAAACATATTAGATAAATTGAACATTACTTCACCGTGTAAGTTCATCATGTTCCATTTTTGTTTATAATATGTTTCACCATCCTTTGTAAAACTATTGCATGAAGCAAAATCAGCATTAGGACTAGTTGATGCTCCCTTTAATTGCAACCCCATATATCCGATACGAAGTCCAATTCCTGGAGTAAACCACTTACCTAAAGAAATATCCATTGCTGGAGCTAATCTCTTGCTAAATGATTGTTTTGCATCCGAATCTCCAAAATAAACTTGAACACCACCATTAGCGTCAATAAACCAATTATTCCAAAAACGATTTGTTTCAACTTTGTATTTGTCTGTATTCACAGAAATGTTGTCATTGCTTTGAGCATAAGCAACACCACCAAGTGAAGCTAACGCAAATACAGCTGTAAGTAAACTCTTTTTCATGTCTGTTTCTATTAAGTTCAAATTAAAATTAAGTTAATTTTTTATCTCTCTCTTTACCTAAATTTTAAAGTTTTAATTTAATGAATGAAGAAACATTAAGTACTATTTCTTTACCTTTAAGTAATACCTCTTCAATATATTTCATTTTCAATTCATCTTTTAAGTTGTTCATTTAGTCAATGAACTTTCAACTATATAAACAACTATATAAAAAAGATGTTCATTCTATCTCAATTTATCTAATGAGCAAATATAGCTATTTATATTACACTTGTACAAATTTTAATTAAAAAATCACAACGAATTCATCTATTAACAAGTCTATTATAGAGATTGTTCACACAAAAAACATTCATCTATATCTTATTTTTTACCGCCAATGTTTATAGCTCTAAGTCTAAATGGCTACCTTTGCATAGAAAGGATTACTGAAATTATGGCTAAAGAAAAAACAGTGTATTTTTGTTCTAACTGTGGATATGAGTCTATCAAATGGGTAGGGAAATGTCCTATGTGCAACCAATGGAACACCTTTATAGAGAATAAGATAGTAGAACAAAAGAGTTCTAATAGTTTCTCGGATTCTCAAAAGCAAAAGCAAAATCTGCCCAAACTAATAGAGGAGATTAGTACCTCACAGGAAGAAAGGATTAATATGCACGATGAAGAATTGAATCGTGTACTCGGTGGAGGATTAGTTTCTGGATCATTAGTACTATTAGGAGGAGAACCTGGTATTGGAAAATCTACACTCGTTTTGCAAACAGTATTACAAATTAATGACAAAAAGATATTATATGTATCTGGCGAGGAAAGTGCCAAGCAATTAAAATTAAGAGCAGAACGACTAAATAAGAGTTCAACAAATTGTTACATCGTATGTGAAACCTCTTTAGAAAGGATATTTTCACATATAAAAAATGTAATTCCCGACTTAATAGTAATTGATTCCATTCAGACTATTGCTACAGAGAAAGTGGATTCCTCACCAGGAAGTTTATCGCAAGTAAGAGAATGTTCTGTTGATTTACTACGTTTAGCAAAAGAAAGTCATATACCAATTATCCTTATTGGTCATATTAATAAAGAAGGTAGTATAGCAGGACCTAAAGTCTTAGAACATATAGTGGATACAGTTTTGCAGTTTGAAGGAGATCAACAACACCTATATCGCATCCTTAGGAGCATTAAAAACAGATTTGGTAGTACTTCAGAGATTGGTATCTATGAAATGAGGCAAGATGGATTAAGGCAAGTAAGCAATCCTTCTGAATTATTACTGTCGCAAGAGCATGTAGGAATGAGTGGAGTTGCAATAGCAGCAGCAATAGAGGGAGTAAGACCTTTTCTTATTGAAACTCAAGCTTTGGTTAGCTCAGCAGTTTATGGCACACCTCAACGGTCTGCAACAGGATTTGATACCAGAAGAATGAATATGCTATTGGCTGTTTTAGAGAAAAGAGTAGGATTTAAATTAGCTCAAAAAGATGTCTTCTTGAATATTGCTGGAGGGATAAAAGTTAGTGATCCTGCAATAGACTTAGCTGTAATCAGTGCTATTCTATCATCAAACATGGATGTGGCTATAGACAATTCAATCTGTGTAGCAGGAGAAGTTGGGTTATCAGGAGAAATTCGCCCAGTTAATCGCATTGAACAAAGGATAAAAGAAGCCGATAAATTAGGGTTTAAACGATTTATTTTGCCTAAATTTAACCTGCAGGGGATTGATACGAAGAATCTAAACATAGAACTAAACCCTGTGAGAAAAGTAGAAGAAGCTTTTAGATTCCTATTTGGATAAGCGAATGAAACACCCATCACATACATCAAAAAACGGACCTAAGCCAGAAATAGCAATTGTTGAACCCAATATTCTTGCTGCATTAGGACTAAAATCTATTTTGCAAGAACTCATACCTATTGCTATTATTCGGGTTTTTCATAGTTTCGAACACTTTATGAGTGACACACCAGATATGTATGCTCACTACTTTATTACGGGACAAATATATCTTGAACATAATTTTTTCTTTCTTCCTCGAAAGAGAAGAACTATTGTTATGTCACCAGAAAATCAAATGATGTTAATTTCTGGTGTCAAACTACTAAATATACACCAAGACGAAAAAGGGATTATCAAATCAATAATGGATTTACATAGAAATGCTCATGAACCCAACCATTCAAAGAATATGGAGGCTATTAATGCCCATCAAGTCCATGAGCTGAGTCCAAGAGAAATAGATGTTATATCCCTAATTGCTGTTGGTAAAACCAATAAAGAAATAGCTAAAAAGCTAAGCATTAGTCAAACAACCGTTATTACCCACCGCAAGAATATAACAGATAAGCTAGGTATAAAGTCTGTATCAGGGCTAACTATTTATGCTGTAATAAATGGTTATATTGATACGAATCAAATTTAGATCACTTCCTCAGTACTTTCATCTGACAATTTTTACAATCAAATTGTAGTTTAAATTCATTTCCATTGGGATCAACCAAATAGTAAGGTTCTTGATATGGTGATTTATTCTTTTGATAAGTAGGGCACCATCCCATAGAATAACGTATACAGTGTTTACAAAACATAAGAACGCCATCAGCTACATGCTGCTTTTCAAAAGCTGGATCTATGTGATTAACATTATGACGAACATAAAATGATTCAGCTTTTGTGTTCATTACATTTCCCAAATAAGTTAAATTATCCACGATAAAGGGATGAGAAGTTGGACTCAGTTTGATCTCTTCTCTTGGATATTCCTTTTTGCGTACTTCAATAAGAGCATCTACTGCATCTCTTCTCACATTAGCCAGAATAGAAGAAGGTATGAACCATTCTTGAGATAAGTTAATTTGAATTTCACCCATATAGAAAGGTGTATTACCCAATTTATTTAATTGTCGATGAATATTATCATACTGAGGAGATCTTGCTAGTTCTTTATCTGCATCAACATCTACATATACTGAAAAGTTATCTTCATCGACCATCTTCAAACGGAATCCTCTTGCGGTTTCCTCAAACAACATCTGGACTGCTATCAAGCGTTCTGCCGAAGGTTTAGACAATAGTCTATCAAATTCTTGATCAAAGTTTCGGTAGATAATTGTTTTTGGCTTAATAGCTGGCATCTCCTGAGGATAAATTTTATTCCCCTCTACCTTGTTCACTCTAAAACCTTGAAGTTTACCATTTTCATCAATAAAACAAGCTCCATCACCATTATGAAAAGGTTTTACTCCAGCCACAATCAAGAAGTTTCTGCGAGCCTCTTTCATGTACCCCATTTCTTCACCTAATGATTTTGGTGTATCAAAAGAAGCAATATCAGACTGACGACCATCTAAAAAGAGGTTTGTAAAACCTCTGCTAAAGCTTTTATCCAATTGGGGTTCAAAAGTAAATTGAGTAATACCCGAAGAAGAACGCATATATTCTTCTCTACGCTCCATTACCTTATCTAAAGCTTGACGATAAGCAGCAGTAACATTTTTCACATAGCTAATATCTTTTAACCGACCTTCTATCTTCAAGGAATAAGCTCCTGCATCAAGTAGCTCTTCCAAGCGATCTATTTGATTCAAGTCTTTCATTGATAAAAAGTGTTTGTCTGTAGCTATGATTTTATCTGTACTATCTTTTAAGGTAAAGGGTAATCGGCAAAACTGAGAACAAGCTCCTCTATTTGCACTTCTGCCTGTACAAGCTTCACTAACATAACATTGTCCACTATAACTAACACATAAAGCTCCATGAACAAAAATCTCCAATTTTACATTAGGGCAGCTTTCGTGAATTTTTCGTATTTCATTTAGAGATAACTCCCTAGCTAAAACGACCTGTTCAAAACCAGCTTTTTCAAGAAATTGAACTTTGGCGACTGTTCGATTATCATTTTGTGTACTAGAATGTAAAGGAATAGGCGGAAGATTCATTTCTAAAATTCCCATATCCTGAATAATCAGAGCATCGACACCTATACGATACAAATCCCAGATCATAGCTTCTGTCTCTTGCAACTCCTCTTCTTTTATAATAGTATTAACAGTCACATAGATTTTTACTTTAAAAAGATGGGCATAATCAACCAAAGCAGCAATATCTTCCAAAGAATTGTTGGCTGCAACACGAGCTCCCATTTTAGGAGCACCTATATATACAGCATCAGCACCATGATCTATTGCAGCAATGCCACATTCTAGGTTTTTAGCTGGAGCTAACAGTTCTATTTCTCTTTTTCTCATCTTATCTCTTCTATTTTAAATGGGGTTTGTTGATAAACAAAATAATTAAGCCAATTAGAAAACAATAAATTGGCATGTGCTTTCCATCGTACAACGGGATCATTATTAGGATTATCTCCTTGATAATAATTTCTTGGAATTTGAATATTTAAGCCTTTAGACAAATCTCTCTTATATTCATTATCAAGCGTAAATGCGGTATACTCTGAATGACCTGTTATATATATTTCTCTCCCATTACGAGCTGAGACCATATATGCTCCAGCCTCATCTGAGACAGATAAAAGTTGCAGTTCGGGACAAGCCAATATATCTTCTATTTTTACTTCTGTGTGTCTGCTATGCGGTACGTAAAACACATCATCAAAGCCTCTAAACAAGGGGTGATTTTTCACCAATATATGATGAGGGAAAACGCCAAACATCTTTTGTTTCAGAAGATGTTTAGATATTCCATAATGATGGTATAAACCTGCTTGAGCAGCCCAGCAAATATGTACTGTAGAAGTAACATGCGTCTTTGACCAGTTTAAAATAGTAACTAACTCATCCCAATAATCAACTTCTTCAAAGGGCATATTCTCGACAGGAGCTCCTGTGATTATTAATCCATCATATTTTTGTGATTCAATTTCTGCAAAATCAACATAAAATTGATCCATATGTTCCGCAGGGGTATTCTTGGGAATATGAGAGCCAATTTTCAATAACGTTAATTCTATCTGCAATGGAGTATTTGACAACAAACGGATCAAATCTGTTTCTGTTTCTATTTTTAAAGGCATCAAATTTAAAACAGCAATCTTCAAAGGGCGAATATCTTGTGATATCGCTCTAAATCCATCTAGAACAAAAATATTTTCCTCTTCTAGATATGATATTGCAGGTAAGTTGTTGGGTATGTTTAGTGGCATAAGCTCAAAGTTTACAATATTCAGGCTACAAAATTACTAAAAAGAATAGATATCAAACGAAAACAGGTCTTTCTTATCAGATAGTTGAAATTTTACCGTAATAACTTAATATAGAGAATTTATAGCCATTCTATCAAAAGTACTTTTAAGTACAGTCTTCGCAAAAATATTAGATAAAGGTAGTAAGTAATCAAATAAACTCTTATTTTTGCTGAGACTAAATTAGTACTAATAACTTTTTAAAATTAAAGAAAAATGGCTTACGTAATTAATGAAGACTGTATAGCTTGTGGTACTTGTATTGACGAGTGTCCAGTAGAAGCTATTTCTGAAGGTGATATCTATTCTATTGATGCTGATATTTGTACAGACTGTGGTACTTGTGCAGATGTTTGCCCATCAGAAGCTATCCACCCTGCAGAATAAAAATTGAAAACAAATTCAATTTAAAATAAAGGCTGACCAATTGGTCAGCCTTTTCTTCTATTATTTATTTGGCAACATGCAAGTTATGTCCCATTCGTTTCTGCTTGGTTTCTAAATAAACCTTATTGTATTTATTAGGTTTAATCTCAATACCTACGTTCTCTACTATTTCAAGACCATAAGATTCAAGACCAATTCGTTTAATCGGATTGTTCGTCATCAACTTCATCTTTGAGACTCCTACTTCACGTAAGACATGTGCACCAACACCATAGTCTCTTTCATCAGCTTTAAAACCTAAATGAAGATTTGCATCTACAGTATCTAAGCCTTCTTCTTGGAGTTTATATGCAGCTATTTTATTCATAAGGCCAATTCCTCGACCTTCCTGATTCATATATACAACAACTCCTTTACCTGCCTCTTCAATCATTCGCATAGCTTCATGTAATTGGTCACCACACTCGCAACGACGAGAACCAAAGATATCGCCAGTTACACAAGAAGAGTGAACACGAACAAGAACAGGTTCATCTTCTTTCCATGTACCTTTTATTAAGGCAACATGTTCTAGTCCATTTGATTTCTGTTTAAAAGGGATTAATCTGAAATGACCATACTCTGTAGGCATATCTACTTCTTCTCCTTTTTCTACAATAGCTTCTTGGTGTAAACGATATTTAATAAGATCTGCTATAGAAATAATTTTGATGCCAAAACGTTTAGATACTTCCATTAATTGAGGAAGTCTAGCCATGGTTCCATCTTCATTGATAATTTCAATCAATGCACCTGCAGGATATAAACCTGCTAGTTTACAAAGATCTACAGTCGCTTCGGTATGACCTGCTCTTCGCAACACTCCTCTTGAACGAGCACGAAGTGGATTTACATGACCTGGACGAGCCAGCTCTGTTGGTTTAGTATTAGGATTAGCCAAAGCTAAAATAGTAGCAGCTCTATCATGCATAGAAACGCCAGTGGTGCAACCTTCAATTTTATCTACAGTTACAGTAAAAGGAGTTTCATACATTGAAGTATTTGCAGATACTTGCATTTCTAAATCAAGTTCATCACAACGTTCTTCAGTAATTGGTGTACAAAGTACTCCTCTACCATAGCGAAGCATAAAGTTCACTTTTTCAGGAGTGATTTTTTCTGCCGCAATTATAAAATCCCCTTCGTTTTCACGATCTTCATCGTCAACAACAATAACAAACTTACCATCTTTGAAGTCAGCTATCGCTTCTTCTATGGTATTTAATTCAAATTCTTTCATAATTACTTATTCCTCTCTATAATATTTGCTAGCTCATTATTAACGGCTAATACCTTTTTTATATCTTTTGATAAACGCACTCTAAATATCCATACTCTAACATAAAAGAATAATCCGATAGGGAACACAACACCAAAGATGGTATTCAACCATGTAAATTTAAAAGGTCTTGTATGTGCTCTATGCGGAATAATCGGATATTTATTTAATGCATTCAATATTTCTAAAGATCTAGAGTTTGATAACTCTTCGACAATTAATTCTAATTCGTCTAAATATAGACTAATCTCATTGGGTTCAACTTTAGCAAACCACAACTTCAAATAACTAGGTGCTTTTAGTAAACGATGAGTTTTTAAATAAGCATTGAACTTATTGGTCAAGTCATAGACTCGAGATAGACACTCATTATAATTAGGCTCTTCAATGACAACTTCCTTACGTACTATATGCCGTTCAGGACGAATACCTAGGATTGTCTTTATCCAACCGATATACAAGTCTGAATTTAAAATTACTGAATCTCTATTAGATTTATAAGCTAAAAAGCCTCCCACTGGAGCCAAAATAAGAGTACTCATCCACATACCAATCCAAACTATCCATTCTCCTTCTCGGGCCATCTTAGAACCCATAGTATTGATTATATAATAGATAATAAAGATTAGCACAGAAATGACAACGGGCATTCCTAGTCCACCTTTCCGTATAATAGAACCAAGTGGGGCCCCAATAAAGAAGAATACTAAACAAGCAAATGAAAGTGTTATCTTCTCATGCCATGCCATAAGGTGTCTTCGTATTTGAAGATCCGTATTTTTAACTTCAACTTCCCTAAAACTCCAATCTGTAGCTAGTGACTCGATATCTCTTTTAGCTAGATTAAGCACACTTTGCTTTTTCTTCAAGGTTGAAACATTGAACAAACTATCAACATTAATAGTTCCTAAAATCCTTTGTTCTTCCACTTTTATAGAGTCCGATTTAGATAAGTTTCGATCTACATCAAAAGACCTATCTTGGGCATACTCATAATTGGCTATACCAACACTATCATTTTGTAAAACCATAGAATCTATAGAATGCCTCAAGGTTTGCATATTTTTACTACCCGATTGCTTATCCATAATACTGGCATCTGCCATATTAAAACCTGAGTCAAATTCTATTAAGGCATGTTTCTCTTTAAAAGACTCCCTGCGATAAGGAACATTTCCTTTACTTACACCTGTTTGTCTAATGTTTTCAAACATTTCACCCGAATACAAGTGCAAATAAAGATACTGTTTATCGGCAGTCATAGCCAACTGACCTGTGTCAGCAACAATAATTCGAGCATTATCAAAGCCTTCAGAGAACTCGTAGATTATTACATCGTAGAGTAGACCTGTTTTGCGATCCTTTTCTTTAACAAAAATATTATATCCATCTATTTCATCATAAAATATACCTTCTGGTATATCAAGTTCGGGAGATTTCTGACGAATAGAAATTAGGAGGGTTGTAAGCTTAGAGAAAGCTTTCGGTCCTATATTATTTTGAAACACAAAGGATATTCCACATAATAAAACAGCAAGAATCATAAGTGGACGAATTATCTTAAACAAAGAAATTCCAGCCGCTTTCATAGCCAACAACTCAAAGCGCTCACCAAAATTACCAAAAGTAATAAGTGATGCTAAAAGTGTAGCCAAAGGGAGTGAGGCAGGTATCAATGTTAAGGCAGAGTAAAAGAAGAACTGACCAAGAACTGTCATCTCTAGACCTTTACCAACCAAATCATCCACATATCGCCACAAAAACTGCATCATAAAGATGAACAGACATATAAAGAAGGTAGCGATAAATAAAAGCCCAAAGCTTTTTAAAACAAATTTATCTAGTTTTTTTAATTTCAGCATCCTAAAAGTGATTCGTATGCAATTCAGTATACAAAACTACTACAAAAAAAGGAGCATGGAAAAAGAATGAGTCATATAGTTAATTAAAAACCTCTTATTCGTCTTAATGTTTCTATTTGGCTATCCCATAATTCTTCATGGTCATCTACTTCATCCGCATCCGAGAAATCTTTTATCTCTAACACAAAGTCATTTGTTAGCTCATTTACGTTCATTCGTAGTTCAAAGTATTCTCTTTTATTAGGGTTATCAAGCCATTTAAATTTAATATAAGAATAGGTCCTAATACCAGCAATTTCTGCCTGCCTACTTTCTTCATCATTTTCGCCCCAAAAAAAGGTGACCGTTTTATCATCGGATTCTACATGATCTGCAAACCAACCTTCAAGTCCTGAGGGAGTACTTATAGCATCCCAAACAATATCTTTTGAAGTTAAGTCAAGGATATATTCTAAGTGTATTTTCTTTCTTGCCATAGTATTATTGTTGTGATTGTAAATAGTAATATAACTACTTTTTGCGAATATAGAATAAATACATCTAAATAAGTAACCATCGGAGTTATTTAACAAGTTGAAAATCCATTGACAAATGATATAAACAAAAAGTTTTAAAAAAACAGGCGTATTTTTTTGCGAGTAAAAATTAAAGCTCTATATTTGCACTCGCAATCACGAAATAAGTGATGGCGGGATAGCTCAGCAGGTTAGAGCGCATGATTCATAATCATGAGGTCCCGAGTTCAAGTCTCGGTCCCGCTACAAAAGAAAAGAGAGTTGTGTGTCTAACAACTCTCTTTTTTTATTCTCCAAAATTGAGATATTTCATTACAGCCTATTTCAGAGCTACTCATAATATATTCATACATATAAATTGGAGTTCTGATTCATACTTTTGCATAAATAAAACTATTTTTTAAATCCAGACAGAGTACTATCATGACACCGACATGATGATACGATGACACCGACATGCAGATGCGATGACACCGATATGCAGATGCGATGACACCGATATGCTAATATCATACTAGTATTGAAATGTAACTCTATTCTCTTAAAATCTTAACAAATAACTCTTGAACTCAATTCAAAACTTATAAATTTGCTCTATCTATGATTATTTAAATACTTTAGAAATAAAAGTCATGACAATAGAATTAGCTACAGTTCAAGATTTACAAATTATCCTAGAAATATTTTCTTTTGCAAGAGCTGAAATGAAGAAAATGGGTAATTCTTCCCAGTGGCAAGATAATTATCCATCTCAAGAAGTGCTCTTAAACGACATAAACAATCAAAACTGTTTTATTTGTAGAGAACAAAATTCAATCCTTGGTACTTTTGCATGTATTAGAGGAGTTGATTCTACTTATTTAAAAATAGTACAAGGAAATTGGATAAATGAAGACCCTTATAATAGTAACCTTTGTGATAGTTGAAATTCAAAGATCAAACATATACAAAACAAGAAGGCTGTCACGTGACAGCCTTCTTTATACCAAATATTAAAATCTTTATTAAATTAAAAAACAACAGCTCCTACAATTTTAGGAACGAAGTACACCATAAGCCCTGCTACAACAATGTAGATTAAAGCAAAAGGAATAGCCTTCTTCATAATTGCACCTTCTTGACCTTGCTGACCACATGCAGAAGTAGCCACAGCGATACTTTGTGGTGATATAATTTTGCCACCTGTTGCTCCTGCTGTATTGGCTGCAGCCAACCAACTAGGATCAGCACCTGTGGCATGAGCTACTGAAGCTTGTAACTTACCAAATAGGATGTTTGAAGAAGTATCACTACCTGTAAGGAATGTACCTAAACAACCTACTGTTGGAGCAAATAATGGATATAGAGGACCTGTTAAGGTAGCTAGTGCAATACCAAGAACACCTATCATGCCGCAGAAATCCATAATAGAGGATAGGGCAATCAAAGAACAAACAGTAATAATAGTTTTATATTGCATCTTTAACACCTTACCCAGTAATTTGAATAGTTCACCTATAGAAGCTCCTTGAATTAAACCTCCTATTATAGAACCTAAGAATAATAGTACACCTGTATCTACCAACCAATAAACAGAAAGAGATCTATTCAGTGCCTCACCAGCTGTAGAATCAAATATAGAGAATGTCCAAGTAGTACTTACCATTTCCATTAGTGAAGCTCTAAATGGTAGTATTGGACTTGTTAATATTACAAGTAAAAGAATCAAGCCATAAACACTCCATGCTTTAAGAATCTGACTAGAAGTAAAGTGTTCCTTCTCTCTTTTATTCTCTTTATCTTCTTTTGTAGGGAAGAGTTTAGCATAAGCGATTATAACTATAATAGAAGCTATACTTCCTAAGATAGCAGGAGTCTCTGCTCCCATATGCCTAGCAGCTATATATTGTACAAATAAAGAAACTCCACCAACCAATATACTTAATATAATATGACGAGGGACTGACTTCATTCGAGAGTCTGTCATAAATAATAAAATAAATGGAATGATAAACATTAATGGAGATAGCTGAACTACAATCTGTGTACTTAAAGTTTGAATACTTTCTACGCCAGCTTGCTGTGCCAACACAATTACGGGAGTTCCTACTGCCCCAAATCCAGTAGCAACACTATTCGCTATCAAACTGACAACAGCTGCAAACACGGGTTTAAAACCCAAACTAATAAGAATAGCAGCAGGGATAGCTACAGCAGTACCAAACCCAGCCATACCTTCGAGTAACCCCCCAAAGCCCCAAGTCAACAACAATACTTGAATACATTTATCAGACGAGATAGAGGTAAATTGACTCTTTATGATTTCCATTTTTTTAGTATAAACCAATATTTGGTAACTAAAAATAGCCATCACAATAATAATAAGAATAGGGAAAATAGCTTTAAGTATGCCATACCATACTGCAAGTCCTGTATCAGCAATAGGGAATTTAAAACCTACTATTCCAATAATAATAGTAGCCACCAATGTAAGCACAGCACTTTTGTCTCCAGACACTTTCATCACCCCCAATAAAATAATTAAGAGTAAAACAGGAATTACTGCCATCAACACATCTAGCCAATTTACATTGAGCATCATGTCTTGTGCAGCGGTTAATAACATAGTATTCATCGTATTGAATTTAGATAAAAAATAAAAGGTTAATTATTATTTCATAAGTAATTATTAATCACTATACCGCATATCCTCTATTTACTATCTATGCTGTAATGCACATAAATACAGAATTTATGCAACTTTATAGCAAACAACAGCCTTTCATAATTACTTACAGAAATATTTCTCCAATATACAAATATTGATTTGTTTTCACGGTCCTTTCAAACTTTTTCTCGTAAAAAATGAACCTTTACTACACAGTAAATGTTATTTCCTTAGGAAACTATTTATAACAAAGAATAATAATGAGTAAAATTGTAATTATCGGAGGAGTTGCAGGTGGAGCTACTACTGCAGCAAGAATTAGACGAAACAACGAGAAAGTAGAAATTATCCTTTTGGAAAAAGGGCAATACATTTCATATGCCAATTGTGGATTACCTTATTATATAGGAGGAGTAATTACTGATAGAGATAGGCTATTTGTGCAAACACCTGAATCATTCGGAAACAGATTTAATATTGATGTGCGCACTAATAGTGAGGTTATACATATTAACAAAGAAGACAAAACCATTCAAATCAAAAAAGATGATGGAAGCTCTTATGAAGAATCCTATGATAAATTACTTATCTCAACTGGTGCAACACCCGTTAAACCTCCTTTGCCTGGCATTGATAGCGAAGGCATATTTACTCTTCGAAATGTAAATGACACCGACCAAATAAAAGCCTTTATTGATAATAGAAATGTAAAAAATGCTGTAGTTATAGGAGGTGGTTTTATTGGTTTAGAAATGGCTGAAAATTTACAAGAAGCTGGAGCAAAAGTTTCAATTGTAGAAATGGCTGACCAAGTAATGGCGCCTATTGATTTTTCTATGGCTTCTCTTGTACATCAACACTTATTAGAAAAAGATGTTGATCTCTATTTGAAGGAGGCTGTAACTTCCTTTGAGAAAAAGGATGCAGGACTTATAGTAAACTTTAAAAGTGGAAAACAACTACAAACAGATTTAGTAATTTTATCTATAGGTGTTCGTCCTCTTACAACTCTAGCTAAAGAAGCTAATTTAGAACTTGGAACGACAGGTGGAATTAAAGTCAACAAACAACTTCAAACGTCAGATAAAGATATTTATGCTATCGGTGATGCCATTGAATTTCCACATCCTATCACAGGTAAACCCTGGTTAAATTATCTTGCAGGACCAGCCAATAGACAAGGTAGAATTGCTGGAGATAATATTCTTGGAGATAATAGAGAGTATGAAGGTGCTATAGGTACAGCAATAGCTAAAGTCTTCGACTTAACAGTAGCCTCTACAGGGTTGCCAGCAAAAAGATTAAAACAAGAAGGTATAGAATATCTTTCATCTACAACTCATGGCAGCTCACATGCAGGATACTACCCAGATGCACTACCTTTAAGTATCAAAATAACATTCTCTCCTAAAGATGGGAAATTATATGGAGCACAAATAGTAGGCTATGATGGTGTAGATAAAAGAATAGATCAAATAGCACTTATTATCAAACACCAAGGAACGATATATGATTTAATGGCGGTAGAACATGCTTATGCTCCTCCTTTCTCTTCTGCAAAAGATCCAGTTGCAATAGCAGGATACACGGCTGAAAACATTCTGAAAGGCAAACTTAAAATAGTCACTTGGAGAGATCTAAAAAACACTGATTTAAATAAAGTGGTATTAGTCGATGTATGTACTGAAGCAGAATGTGCTGTAAGTACACTACCGGGGTCTTTAAATATCCCTCTCGATGATATGAGAAATAGGTTAAATGACATTCCTAAAGATAAGGATGTTTATTTATTCTGTGCTGTTGGCTTGAGAGGTTATCTTGCTTATCGATTACTAGCGGGACAAGGATTTACCAATATGTATAGCCTGAGTGGTGGTACAAAGATCTACAAGGCTGCAACAATGGATACAGCTCCCAAAAAGAATGATAGTTCAAATAATAGCATACGTGCAAACGAAATAAAAGAAAACACAATTCCTTCAGAAACAATAAAAATTGATGCTTGTGGTCTTCAATGTCCAGGTCCAATTATGAAATTGAAACAAAGCATTGATGAAATTGAACCCAACCAATGCATACAAATCACATCTACTGATCCTGCTTTTGCTAGAGATGCTGAAGCTTGGTGCGGATCTACTGGAAATCAATTCATCAGTAAGAATTCAGAAAAAGGGAAACACACTATTTTAATAAAAAAGAGTTCCCCAGAAGATTCAAATAGTGCAAAAGCTGTATCTTCGCCTAAAGGTAAAACATTCATCATGTTCAGCGATAATTTAGACAAGGCCCTTGCTACATTTATTTTGGCAAATGGAGCCGCAGCCACAGGACAAAAAGTTACCATATTTTTCACTTTCTGGGGATTAAATGTTATTAAGAGAGCTAATAAACCAAAACTTAAGAAAGATTTAATCAGTAGAATGTTTAGCATGATGATGCCTTCAGACTCTAAAAAACTGAAGTTATCTCAAATGAATATGGGTGGTATGGGACGTAAAATGATGCGTTACGTTATGAAGTCAAAAAACATTGACTCCTTAGAATCTTTACGCAGACAGGCTCTTATGTCTGGAGTAGAATTTATTGCTTGTCAAATGTCTATGGACGTAATGGGAGTTGATAAAGAAGAACTTTTACCAGAAGTAACTATTGGTGGAGTAGCAACCTATATGGAGCGAGCCGATCAAGCCAATGGTAATTTATTCATCTAAAAAGAAAGGAATATGAAAACAATATGCGTTATGAGAGACCTGTATAAGGCGCTATCGGAATTTGAAAACTCTTTTGAGACAGCATACGGGGTAACTCTTAACGAAGCCATGATATTATGTTCTTTAAAAGAGGCTGATTCAGAAATGACATCTTCAGCCCTATCTGAGCGTACTGAGTTAAAACCTGCTCATACTTCTAAAATAATAGGCGGTATAGAAGATAAAGGACTTATCGTTAGAAGTCTTGGAAAAGAAGATAAACGACAAATGTTTTTTAGCCTTACAGAGAATGGGCAAAAGCTCCTTAAAAAGATTCTAGCAGATAATATTGAAATACCCCAACTAATAAAGCCTCTATTTAAATAGGATATAGGAAAACAAGAAAAGCAGCGATCGCTGCTTTTCTTGTTTTATTCAATCTATATCTCTTCTTTTAACGATTGATATATTATTTCTTGTACTTTCTCTCTTACTTCCAAAGAAGATAATTTATTAGGCCATACCGAGGGATAAATACGGTTACTCAAGAAAACATAAACTAAATTATGAACAGGATCTGCCCAGGCACAAGTACCAGTAAAACCAGTATGACCAAAAGTTTCCAAAGGAGTAGATTCACTACATGGACTAGATTGTCCTTTTATGGAATTAGGCTTATCAAAACCTAGCCCTCTCCTACTAATTTTTGATTTTTTCGTTGTAAACAACTTACAGGTGCTTTCACCTAAATATCTTTTTCCCTGATAAACTCCCCCATCCAAAAGCATTTGGTAAACACGAGCTACATCTTCTGATCTACCAAATAATCCTGCATTACCAGAAACTCCTCCTAATAATGCTGCAGTTTCATCATGCACATAACCTTGTAAGACTTCTTTCCTAAAAAAACGATCATCATTAGAGGGTATTATTTGTTCTTTATTTATTTTAGTTAAAGGATTGTACATGATTTCAAGCTTCATGGGCTCATAAAAATTTTGCTCCAAGAACTCATCCATCTTCATTCCAGATATATTTTCAACTGCTCGCTGTAATAAAATAAATCCAAGACAACTATAACGATACTTTTTACTCAAAAGAGATTTATCCATAATCACCTCCATCATACGATCCTTAATAGATGAATCAAACCATAAATTATCAGCCACTTGAAGAGTATGTTTATCTGTTTTCACTGAGGATACTAACCCTTTTTCAAACTTATAGTTTGGATTAGCCCATAATCTTGACCCCAATCTAACTGTATGTTTAGCGTCTTTTTTATTCTTATATAGTGACCCTACAAAGCTTTTTTTATCTATAATTTCATCATAGACAGATAATCCTGCTGGCATTCCCGACTCATGAAATAGTAATTCTTGAATCGTTATATTTTGCTTATCTGTACTCTTCAATTCGGGGATAAAATCTGATATCCGATCGGATAAATTCAACTTTCCACTATCATATAGCTTCATTATAGCTAGTAAAGTACCTGTTGTTTTTGATAATGAGGCCAAATCAAAAAAGTTATCATTATTTACTGTGTGAGAACCATCCCCCGTATAAGAGCCAAAAGATTTATGATAGGCAAAATGCCCATCTTTCAATACGGCTACTTGTGCCCCTGTAAATGCTCCTTCTTGGATAGATTCCAACATAATAGAATCTATCTGTTCTAAAACTGATGGGATAAATCCAAGATCTTCTGCTAAATACTTAGTATCACCTTCAATTTCTTCTTCTACTTTTAATACTCCTGTACCTGCAGGATAGGTTACACCAATACTTACTGCTAATCTTCCAGATGCTATTCGGGTACCACGTAATACTTGGCTTACACCTTCTTGAATATGAGTATCATTGGCATGTGCTAAAATTGCTGCTTCAGCATTTTTAATACTCTTTTCCATCTTACGTAAGTTTTGCCCTCCTGTAAAGAAGATAAAGCTTAAAGGTCTATTAGTTTGAAGAACCTCAAAGTATGTATCATATCTCTCTAAGTTTTTATCAGACAAGCAAACAAATACTCGATCATACTTTTCAAGCTTATTTAGTAAAGAATTTCTTGAAGCCACAGATAAAGAAGGATCAATAGCTATTTTATCAACAGTATATTCACTCGCTAATGAGTTAGATAAAGTATTGTATTCATCTGCAGATCCACTATAAACTAATGCCACTTTTTTAATACTAGGGTGTAGAGGTAATGTAGCTCCTACATTTTTGATTAAAGTAATCGCTGACAATTCGATTTGCTTTATTAACTCTTTAGCTTCGGGAGTATTAATACGTTGGTCTAATCCAGAGAGTTGAATGCGTTGAGGCTTATCTAGTCCTAAAGCATATTTATAAGTTAAAATTTTCTTACACTTCTCTTCGATAATTCTCTCTTGTAAAACACCTTTTTTTACAGCCTCAACCACCAAGTTTAGCTCTCTTTTTATTTGAGGTGGAGTAAGCAACATATCATTTCCAGCCTGAATAGCTTTCAAACAAACTCCCCCATGTAATCCAGCACCCTTCATTGCTAAGGCATCTGTAAAGACTAATCCAGTAAAACCCAATGAGTCTTTCAATGTTTTTTGAACAACAGAATAAGATAAAGAAGAAGGCTCTCCCGATTTGGTCCCTAAAGCAGGAACATCCAAGTGCCCTACCATTACTCCGCCTAATTTTGCCTCAATTAAGGCTTTAAACGGATAAAGTTCTACCGAGTCCAACCTTGCTCTATCAAAAGGAAGTATAGGTAAAGCTTTATGAGAATCTACATTAGTATCTCCATGACCAGGAAAGTGTTTGGTAACAGATAACACATCTTGGCTTTCTAGTCCTTTACTATAAGCTATAACTTTATTTGCTACGTTTTGAGGATTTTCACCAAAAGAACGAGTATTGATTACTGGGTTATTCGGATTCACATTAACATCTCCTACAGGAGCAAAATTCACATGAACACCCATTTCTCTACACTCTCTACCCATTTCTTTGCCATAAGCATAAAGTAGTGTTTCATCGGTAATAGAACCCAATACCATATTCCTAGGAAACTTAGGTGTATTCTTTAATCGCATAGCCAAACCCCATTCCCCATCAAAAGTAATCATCAGAGGAGTCTCTGCCCACTCCTGAGCCATATTAGTAAGTTTGACTTGATTTGCTACCTCCCCTCCTGAAAATAATAATCCTCCTACATGATAATCTTGAACAACCTTCTTTAGCTGTGCTTGATTCTGCTTATTCATTTGAGGAGCAATAGTAAAAATAAATAATTGTCCGACTCGTTGTTCCAAACTCATTTGATTATATACCGAATCTACCCAAGCTTCTCTTTTTGCTATCTCTGTAGGATTTCCATTTAAAACAAAAGGCTCAACTTGAGCCTTTCCTGTAAATACGACTATTGACAATAAAGCAATAGTTATTATTTTCTTTAACATAGTGTTCTTTTAAGTTGTTTGTTACTTAGCAGGTTCAAAGGTTATCTTAAACTCTCCTAAAAATACACCATTTTTTCCCATTTGTGAAATAGGTACGCTCTTTCCTTCTTTATTTAAAACAATTTCTGGTTCTTTCATAAATGTATGAGAGTGACCACCAAGCACAACATCAATATTAGCCGTGTTGCGTACCAATACTTGATCACTATCTTGATTTAAAGCAGATGGTCTAAGGCCTAAGTGTGATAAACAAATAACAACATCACAATCTTCTTCCATCTTAAGGTGATGAGCTACCTTATTAGCTATCTCGATAGGATCTTGATAAGTTACACCTTCGCAATTAGAGGCTTGAACAAGTCCCTCCATTTTCGGACTAAGTCCAAATACACCAATCTTCAAACCATCCTTATTTAAAATAATATAAGGTTTCACTAGTGATTCTAAAACTGTACCTTCAAAACCATAGTTTGCACATACGATTGGGAAATTTGCCATTTTAAATAGACGAGCCATATTTTCTAAACCAAAATCGAATTCATGATTTCCAATAGTAGCTGCATCATATCCTATAGCATTCATCAATTTTATCTCAACTTCTCCTTTATACATATTATAATAAGGAGTTCCCTGAGAGAAATCACCACAATCAAAAAGCAACATATTCTTATGTTCCTGACGGAGTTGCTCTACAGCAGTAGCCCTTCTTACATACCCTGCTTTACCCGCATATTTATCGGAAGAGGTTTTATCTATCGGCTCAATCCTACTATGTGTATCATTGGTATGAAAAACATAAAGCTCTTTTACTTGACCATAAGCTATAGATCCAAATCCACTTACTAATAAGCAAAGAACTACTAATATATTTTTATTTAAATTGTATTTAGTCATTTTTTCCTTCTTTAAAATTCTTTATTTTACCTGAATTCTACCTTCAATCTTTGCATAAACCTCTTTACCTTGAGCTGTTTGTTTTTTTACATACTCCATAAATAGACCACGCAAAGTAGCTCCTGCTGGACATTCTCTAGACTCTTGCTGCATTAGGGCTGTCATTCCATCATTACCATCTGCTAGATAATCTATAGTAGCTAATGAATATATTTTTTCATCATCAATCTCTTTGTCTCCCACCTTAGCAGAAATAACATCTCCCTCTTTGGTTATAACCAACTCTATGTTACTCACTCCTTCACCTTGTACGGTAGCGATATTCTTCATTAACTCTTTTACAAACTTTCCTTTAATCTGCAATACACAAAGAGAGTTTTCAAATGGAAGAATTTCAAAGACTGTACCTGTAGTAATGTTTCCTGCAGGTAATATATTTCTTATTCCACCAATATTCATCAAAGCTAAATCTGCTGGATGACCAATAACATCTGTAGCTGCTTCACGTAAAACATCTGCAATTAAATTGGACAAAGGACTTTCTGGACGATATTTATTTAGTGTTTCCTTACTATACCCCACAACTTGATTCATGACACTATCTACACCCGCTTTATAAGGAGCAAGAATATCTACTGCCTCTTGATTTGGTTGTTTATCCCATATTGAATCAATAGTTATAGCATTACCTTCAATATTAGAAATTTGATACTTTTGTTTTGGGCTGCAAGAACTCAAACCCAATATAAGTGCTAAAGATAACGCAGTTATCCCTTGACTTCTAAATACATTCTTTCTCATAAATATTATCCTTTATTCAAAGCAAAGATAAGATTTTGAGCCTAGTTCTTACTCTTTTTAACAATCATTCTTTTGGCAATCTTACAAATAATTAGTTACTTTGCACCGCTTTGACGTAATCGCTGTCATGAAGTGTTGCTTGATATGTTGCGTTATAACGATAAACTTATAATAATTAGAATAATGGATTTAATTAAAATTGCAGAGGAAGCATTCGCTACTGGTAAGCAGCATCCAAGCTTTAAAGCAGGGGACACAGTAACTGTAGCCTATCGTATTATTGAAGGCACCAAAGAACGTGTACAGCTTTACCGTGGTGTAGTTATCAAAATTGCAGGTCATGGTGACAAAAAACGTTTTACTGTTCGTAAAATGTCTGGTACTGTAGGTGTTGAACGTATTTTCCCAATTGAATCACCAGCTATTGATAATATCGAAGTGAACAAAGTGGGTCGCGTACGTCGTGCTAAACTTTACTACCTACGTGAACGTACTGGTAAGAGAGCTAGAATTAAAGAAAGAAGAGTTAACGCTTAATTCTATTTTTCTTTATAAGATATTAAGGCTGCCATTGTGCAGCCTTTTTTTTATCTCTAATAAGGAAAACTATATTCTTCTTTAATCTACTATTCCAGAATAGGATAAGAAAGAATTCAGTATAAAAAAACGAGTCTGCCCAACTTTAATGTTAGACAGACTCATCATATTGTATATCTTCTTTAGATCTTATATTCTATAAATCTTTCAATTCCCAAGCAAGAGCACTTGCTCCAAGAACAGCAGCATCAGAATCTTTAAGTTCAGAGATTAATAATCTTGTTTTACCTTTATAGATATTCAAGACATTATCTTCCATTGCTTTATGGATCGGTTTCATAATATAATCACCCGATTTTGTTAAACCTCCAAATAGAACAATAGCTTCAGGACTTGAGAATGCAATAAAATCAGAAAGAGCTTCACCGAGAATTTTCCCTGTAAATTCAAAAATTTCTTTTGCTATCTCATCCCCTTTTTCTGCTGCATCGAAAACATCTTTTGATGTTATTTTTTCAGCAGGAACATCTCTCAACAAACTAGGCTCTGTATGAGATGCTAAAATTTCACGAGCGGTACGAGCAACACCTGTAGCAGAGCAGTAAGTTTCAAGACAACCTTTACGTCCACAACCACAAGGTCTACCATGTTGACGATTTACACAAACGTGTCCCAGCTCTCCTGCAAACCCATCATGACCATAAACCATTTGACCATTAATAACCAAACCACTACCTACACCTGTACCAAGTGTAATCATGATAAAGTCTTTCATACCACGAGCAGCACCATAAGTCATTTCACCAATTGCTGCCGCATTAGCATCATTGGTTAATGCTGTAGGTATATTAAGGCGTTCTTCAAACATGGCAGCCAAAGGTATAACACCTTTCCATGGCAAGTTTGGAGCAAACTCTATGGTACCTGTATAATAGTTACCATTAGGAGCACCTACACCAATACCTTTAATTTTTTCAACGCCACCGTTCTTTTCAATTAATGGAAGAAGGTTTTTACAAACATCCTCTACGTATTTATCTGGAGATAGATAAGTCTGAGTTTTTACAGATCCACTATCTATAATATTACCACGAGCATCAACAATCCCAAAGACTGTATTAGTTCCACCTATATCTATCCCTACTACATAGGGTCTTTCCATGTTAGAATTCATTATATTTTAATTAAAGGATTACTATTTTTTATATCTCACAAAATTCGTAAAGAAGATTGGCATTACAAAATTATTCAATTTAATAATCTGACCAAATATAGATTTTTTAAGGTTTTAAATGATGTTTTTCGTGTTGATACTCATGAATTTTATAACTATCTGGCATAAACAGTGAAAGATGCTTTTTTAGCATTTTCAGAAAGTGCTCTCGACTGAGTACTCCTTGCTCTAGATCTTTCTGATTGAGAAGTATTGTTATTTCTACTTCTACGTTCAACACTTCTATTAGAATGACTCTCGTTTGTACCTCTTGATCTTACCGAACTTCTACTATTCTCACTACTCCTATTCACCCTACTAGAGTTGCGATTATTTTGTCCTCTACTAGGTCTTACTTCTCTTGTTTCTGGACGAGTTTGTGGTCTTCTATCAATTGCTTCTCTACGAACTTCATTATTAGGCCTAGTATATTCTTTTTTATTGTGATGAGAAGAGCGATTTCTTTCAACATTATTTCTTGAAGATTCTATATTTCGACGATTTTCATTTGGTCTATAATCTCTGGAGTAAGATTCTTTCCTATTCTTGTAAGATCTCTGATCTCTATATCCAAAATCTTCTTTTCGGGCATTATTATATCGCCTTTGATTGGAATAAAAAGAATTGTATTTTCCTGAACGTGAATGAGAATAGCGATCTTTATAATAATAGTTATGCCCTTGCCCTCGATAAGATCTACCATTATAATACCTATAATTGGTAGGAGGTGCATAATAATAATGATTATGATTGGTGTAATTAATAAAAACTCTCAATCCCCAATTGCTACCACTCCTATAAATAGGACGGTAAAAATAATTTCTACTCGTAAAGCTACGATATTGTCGAGAATTCAACACCCAGTAAATATCTTGATTTCGATAGTCCAGCAAACTATAATAACGATCTAAAGCTGCAGAATTACCTCTCAAAATATCATATCTTAGACTTTCAGCTGCATTGATAAAATCGTAATTTATTTCAAAGACATCAGTATATTGTCTTGGATTCAGTCCCAATTCATAGGTCATTTTATCTGTTAAGAATCTAGCCTGCTCTCTTGTATTATACCCATAGGCAAATATATTAGTGCTTATCAATAGAAAAGCCACCACTGCGATGTAATATCTATACCTTTTCATAATTATTGCTTTGTTGATTTTGATACAAACAAAACTAGGATGAGAAAATCCCCCATCCTAGCAAATATTACTAACAAAAATAGGGCTTTCCCTATTCTCTTATTTATTCAAAATGATTTTACCTGGCTCAAGCTTTATCTCTCTTCGCTTATACAAATCACCCACAGCCTTTTTAAAAACCTTTTTACTTACACCAAAAACCTCATAGATCTCTTCAGCAGGACTCTTATCATTCAACATGGTTTGACCACCATTCCTACCTATATAATCTAGTAAAGTTTCAGAAAAATCAAGAACGTGCTTACGCCCACTCTCTTGGAGTATTAAATCTATTTTACCATCTTCACGAACTTGCTTAATAAAGGCAGTTAAGCGCATGCCTGTGTAAAGTGGCTGGAAGACTTCATTATCATAAATCAGTCCACCATATTTATTATCAATAATGGCTTTAAAACCTAAATCAGATTTCTGCCAAATCAATATTTCTACTTCATCACCTTCTGCATATGGGGGCTGCTCTTTAGATAGAAATTTTTCTACTTTTGCAGATCCTACAATACGATAAGATTCTTCATCAACATGAGCGTAAACAATATATTTATTACCCACTCCCATGCTCATCTTTTGTTCACGGAAAGGTACAAACAAATCTTTCATCAAGCCCCAATCTAAAAATGCTCCAAATTCATTAATCCATGACACTTCTAAATAACCAAACTCGCCGACTTGGATATGAGGAGTTAGAGTTGTAGCAATCATTCTCTCATCCATATCAAGATATAAGAACACACTTATAGGTTCCCCTATAACATATTCTTCGGGAACATATCGGGATGGCAATAAGATTTCACCATAATCTCCACCATCTAGGTAAAGACCAAAATCAACTTCTTTTACAATATTTAGCGTATTAAAACGTCCTAACTGAATCTTCATATTCTTCTTTCGGTTTTTGAATACCTCAAAGATAAGTAATTATAAGCTCACAAGAATTATAAGCTCGTATATTTCAATATATACCCCTATAATATTTTAGATTTATAGATTGATGGATAGCTTCTTACAGCTATCTCTCAATCTACTTTATCCTTTCATTTACAAAAAAGGCTCTAAGAGTTAATTCTCAGAGCCTATAATAAATACTTTATTTATTGAATAAAACATCTTTCATCAATTGAGGTATTTCCGATGGCTTTTGAGCAACCTTTACACCAGCTGCTTTCAAACTCTCTATTTTTTCTTCTGCTGTACCACTTCCACTTGAAATTATAGCCCCAGCATGGCCCATCTGTTTTCCTGCTGGAGCAGAACGTCCAGCAATAAATGCTACAACAGGCTTACTTACATGCTCACGGATGTATTCGGCAGCACACTCTTCTGCATCACCACCAATTTCACCAATTAAAACAATTCCTTTGGTTTCTGGATCTAACTCAAATCTTCTTAAGATGTCAATAAAGTAAAGTCCCACAACAGGATCACCACCAATACCTACGGCTGTTGACTGACCTAACCCTGCTTTGGAGAGCTGATATACCACCTCATAGGTTAAAGTCCCACTTCGACTTACTACCCCAATAGGACCTTTCTTAAAGATCTGTGCAGGCAAAATACCTACTAAGCTTTCTTCAGAAGACATCAATCCAGGGCAATTTGGACCGATTAAAAGAGCCCCTTTACGAGTTGCATATTTGTAAGCCTTAACTACATCAATAGTAGGTATACCCTCAGTAATACAAATGATGAGTTGAATACCACTGGCTGCTGCTTCCATTATCGCATCAGCAGCAAAAGGTGCAGGAACAAAAATAATAGAAGTATTTGCTCCCGTCTTTTCCACTGCTTCACTCACTAAATTAAAAACAGGTACACCATGAATGGTCGTTCCTCCTTTTCCAGGAGAAGTTCCTGCTACAATTTGAGTATGAGAATGAAGCATCTTCTCTGTATGAAAACTACCATCTCTACCTGTAATTCCCTGAACTAAAACTTTGGTTTTTTTATCTATTAGAATACTCATAGTACTATTTTTTACGATTATGATGATCTATTAACAAGATGCTTTTACAGCTAATTCAGTAGCCTCATCCATAGTCTGGGCTACAGTTAGTGGCGTATCTTTCAACATCGCTCTACCCAATTCTTCATTCGTTCCAGTTAGGCGTACGATAACGGGAATATCTACTTTTATCGTTTTAAAAGCTTCTTGCAATCCTCTTGCTACATCATCACAACGCGTAATCCCACCAAAAATATTAATCAACACAGACTTAACATTTGGATCAGAAACAAGAATTTCCATCGCATCAATTACTTTTTGCGGATTAGAACTTCCTCCAATGTCTAAGAAGTTAGCTGGTTTGCCTCCATAAAGTTGAATCATATCCATTGTGGTCATTGCCAGACCTGCACCATTAACCATACAACCAATATCACCATCTAACTGAACATAGCTAAATCCTTTTTCCTTAGCTTTTTCCTCAATTATTTCTGATCCAGAAGGCTTATACATCGAGACAATCTCTGGTTGGCGATATTTTGCATTATTATCAATATCCATTTTTCCATCAATGGCGAGTACCTTTCCATCTCCACATAACACCAAAGGGTTTATTTCTGCCAAAGAGGCATCCTTCTCAACAAAAAGATGATAGAGCTTTTTTAAAATTGAGGCTATTTGATTTACCTCTTTTATATCACTAGATAAATAATAAGCATATTCTTTTGCTTGAAAATCAAAAATACCATGAAATGGATCTATGGGAAATTTTAAAACTTTTTCAGGAGTTTCTTTAGCCACTTGCTCTATATCCATACCTCCAGATGCAGATAAAATAAGAACCATAGACTTTGTTGTTCTATCTAAGGTTATGCTTACATAATATTCTTTTTTTATTTCAATCGCTTCACTTACTAACAACTGATGAACGGAAAGATTCTTAATCTGCATTCCGAAAATCTCTTTAGCTCTTAATTCTGCTTCTTCAATAGATTTCACAAGCTTTACTCCACCTGCTTTACCTCTACCCCCCGTAAGTACTTGTGCTTTTAACACAGCCTTATCTAAGTGATTTGATTTAAACACCTCCACCACATCTTGGGGAGAGAAACATAAATAATGCTTTTCGGTAGGAATGCCATAAGCTTGGAATACGCTCTTGGCCTGATATTCATATAATTTCATAGCATAATAGGTTTTAGACTCCTAACACTATGAAGAATAAAAAAGTTTATCTTAGACGAATCTTTACACCTGCCTAATAATCAACAATTTGCATTCATTGCAAACAATTATTACTTCCATTTTTCCAAAAACAACCGAAGATTAAATACAACAACATTTTTCTTTGTAAAAATTACTCCTTGATTTTATAAATCACTTGTTTTAAGCTATTTTATAAATAAAAACAAAGAATAGAGACCCTTTTATTCCTAAATTTAGAACCATACCTTAATTTCTAAATTATAATTATGAAAAACCTACAAAGAATTGGTTACCTAGCCCTAACAGCAAGTATTCTGCCAGGATGCAGTACACAGGTCAAAACAGAGAAAATAGAAAAGCAACCCAATATTGTTTTCATAATGACCGACGATCACTCCTATCAAACTATAAGTGCCTATGGCCATACTCTATCACAACTCGCTCCTACTCCCAATATTGATCGCATAGCCGAACAAGGTATCGTATTTGAACAAGCTTTTGTTGAAAACTCTCTTTCAACCCCTAGTAGAGCTTGCCTTATGACAGGACTATATAGCCATCAGAATGGCCAACGAACTCTAGGTGCTGGCATTGATACTACCCAAACATTCTTTAGTGAACTATTACAGCAAAATAATTATCAAACAGCAGTGGTAGGCAAATGGCATATGCAATCTGAACCCAAAGGATTCGATTACTATTCTGTACTCAATGATCAAGGAGAGTACTATAATCCCTATTTTAAAGACAAAGGCTCCAATGGGGAATTCAAACAAGAAAAAGGTTATGCCACTCACCTCATTACAAATAAATCAATTGATTTTATTAAAAACAGAGATAAGGATAAACCCTTTTGTTTACTGGTTCATCACAAAGCACCACATCGAAATTGGCAACCCGAACCTAAATATTTAAACCTCTATGAGGACGTAGAATTTCCAATACCTGATACCTTCTACGATAATTATGATACTAGATGTGAACCTGCACATGTACAAGATATGACTATTGATAAAACCATGACCTATGTATATGACTTAAAAATATATGAATTAGCGGATGTAAAACCTTATAGTGAAGAATGGAATGTCGAAGGTTATAAAAAAGAAGTTACAGATCAGATGACACCCGAGGAAATTGAAGTTTGGAACAATGCATATCATCCTAAAAATCAAGAATTCTTGAAAAACAAGGATTCTATGACTCAGGATGAAATATTAAGATGGAAGTATCAAAGATATTTAAGAGACTATCTGAGATGTATAAAATCTATTGACGATGAAGTAGGTAGAATATTAGATTATCTAGAAAAAGAAAATCTAACTGAAAATACAATTATTGTCTATACCTCCGATCAAGGATTCTATATGGGTGAACATGGCTGGTTTGACAAACGATTTATGTATGAAGAATCAATGCGCACACCTCTACTCATCGCCTATCCTAAAAAAATTAAAGCTCAAAGTAGAACGAAAGCACTAGTCCAAAACATAGACTATGCCCCTACATTCTTATCTTTAGCAGGAATAGAAAAACCCAAAGAGATGAGTGGAACAACACTTGAACCACTATTCGGAGGTGAAAAGCCAGAAAATTGGAGAACAGATTTATATTATCATTACTATGATTACCCTGCTATTCATCAAGTCAGACGACATGATGGAGTAAGAAGTGATAGATTTAAATTAATTCACTTCTATGAACAAGATAGCAAAGGAAACTACATCCTAAATTGTAATGAATTTTATGACTTAGAAAAAGATCCGAAAGAATTAAATAATCTATACAACAGCAAAGAATACCAAGAACAAGTAGCTTATCTGCAAGAAAGACTTAACACATATAGAACGCAATTAAAGGTAGATGAATATTGATACTTATAATACTTCTAAACTAAAAAAAATAATGCTTACAATAAAGCAGATATCAACACAAAATGGAAGATAAAACACTTCTCGTACACTGCGTATAAACTGTTTATTTAGATAGAAATCCTTTAGAATTTACATCAAAAAAACAAAGCTTATCTTTTTCTAGATAAAACATTGCTGGAAAGTGTATAAGATGCCCTTTTGACTAAGTCATAATATCGTCATGACACCGACATGATGAAACAATGACACCGATATGTTATCACCATGTCGGTGTCATCGTAAATCCACTTCATATTATTAAAGCAGTATTGATATAATCAAATATGCTTACTCCAAGTCATTACTTAGTTATTAATTCTACAACTTTTCAGAAGCATCTCATAAGATCAATAAAGTCTACTTTTTACGAGTTAAAATAAAAAAGCCTCGAAGAAAATCTTCGAGGCTTTTTGTGGTACCACCTGGAATCGAACCAGGGACACAAGGATTTTCAGTCCTTTGCTCTACCAACTGAGCTATGGCACCGTCTCAATTGCGAATGCAAAGATAGGTATATTTTCTATACCTGCAAATTTTAGAGTAAAAAATATAAATAAATTTCAAACCATAGTTTTTTAGTATCATTATGCACTACGCATAAATATACACACCAAAAATAATACTATTATATGAAATCAAACTAACACAGAGTATTAATAAGGCTATAAATACCTTTAAACAAATAGAATAAGATATTTTTAGCCACAATTTAAAATCAAAAAGTCCTACTCTTGGATTATTGTATAAATATATTTATTATTACATAAATAATTAATTTTCCAGTAAAAATAGTTTGTTTATCCAATATTTTGCATATTTTTGCAAGGTAGTTAGAATAATTATACAGAGATGAAAAAGAAAGAAGATCGTTTAGATGCCATTAAAATGATTATTTCTAGTCAAGAAATAGGCTCGCAAGACGAGATGTTGACAGAATTAAAAAATCAAGGTTTCCAACTAACTCAAGCTACCCTATCAAGAGATTTAAAACAATTGAAGGTAGCTAAAGCGGCAAATATCAATGGTAATTACGTATATGTATTACCTAATGACATTATGTACAAAAGACCTACAGATTTAAACCCAACAGAAATGCTAATGCATACAGGATTTATATCATTAGATTACTCTGGGAATATCGCTGTTATCAAAACAAAACCAGGATATGCAAGTAGCATGGCTTACGACATTGACAACAGAATTTATGACAACATCTTAGGAACAATAGCTGGAGACGACACTATCATGCTCATCCTAAAAGAGGGTGCAAGCCACTATGACATAGGTGAATTTCTTTCTCAAATCATCCCTAATATTAAATATTAATAGTATTAGTTTTTAGTGAAATGGATAATAGCCAAATTGATGTAATGGTCGCAGATGCTTCTCACGAAGAATTTGTAGATACCATTTTAGACACAATTGCCGATGCAGCAAAAGTAAGAGGTACCGGAATTGCCAAGCGTACTCACGAGTACATTGCGCAAAAAATGAAAGAGGGCAAAGCAATTATCGCCCTCCAAGGTGATGAGTTTGCTGGATTCTGCTATATTGAAAGTTGGGGAAACAAACAATACGTAGCAAATTCAGGGCTAATCGTTGTTGAAAAATTTAGAGGACACGGATTAGCTAAACGCATTAAAAAAGCAGCATTTACTTTATCTAGGCTGCGATGGCCTAATGCAAAAATTTTTGGTCTTACAAGCGGCGGAGCAGTTATGAAAATCAATACAGAACTAGGCTATGTCCCAGTACCTTTTTCAGATCTTACTGATGACGAATCATTTTGGAAAGGTTGTGAAGGTTGCAAAAACCATGATATACTAGTTCGAACAGAAAGAAAATACTGTATTTGTACAGGTATGTTATTTGATCCTAGCAGACCCAAAAAGACAATCGAGGACGACATAGATTTTAATCCAGAAATTTAAAACACTCAATTAGTTATGAAAAAGAAAGTAGTATTAGCATTTAGTGGAGGTTTAGACACATCTTTCTGTGCCATGTATTTATCTAAAGATCTTGGCTATGACGTTTATACAGCCATTGCGAACACAGGAGGATTTGACGAAGAAGAACTCAAAACAATAGAGGAAAAAGCATATAGACTAGGAGCAAAAGAACATGTTACTCTCGATGTCACTCAGGAATATTATGACAAGAGTATCAAGTATATGATATATGGAAATGTATTACGTAATGGCACATATCCTATATCAGTTAGTTCTGAACGTATATTTCAAGCAATTGCCATAGCCAACTACGCCAAAGAGATTAACGCAGATGCTATAGCCCATGGAAGTACTGGTGCAGGAAACGATCAAATTCGTTTTGACCTAACTTTTGATGTACTAGCTCCTAATATAGAAATCATAACTCCTACAAGAGATATGGTATTAACCCGTGAATATGAAATCAACTATCTTAAAGATCATGGGTATGAAGCCGATTTTGTGAAAATGGAGTATTCTATAAATAAAGGACTTTGGGGAACTTCTATTGGAGGAAAAGAAACACTCCAAAGTGATCAAACACTTCCCGAAGAAGCGTATCCTTCTCAAATCACTAAAAAAGAACCCGAAGAACTAACTTTAACTTTTACGGAAGGTGAGATATCAGCTGTAAATGGGAAAGAGATTCACGATAAAGTTCTAGCTATTAATACGATTGAAAAAATAGCGAACCAATTCGGTATTGGTAGAGACATGCATATTGGTGACACAATAATAGGAATTAAAGGTCGTGTGGGGTTTGAGGCCGCAGCACCTATCTTAATTATTAATGCACACAAAATGTTAGAAAAGCATACTCTTACTAAATGGCAACTTTATTGGAAAGACCAAGTAGGCACATGGTATGGTATGTTTCTTCATGAAGCTCAATATCTAGAGCCTGTAATGAGAGACATTGAGGCAATGCTTACCTCTAGCCAGAAGAATGTCAATGGAACCGTGAAAATAATACTTCGTCCTTATTCTTTCACTCTTGTAGGCGTTGACTCTAAGTTTGATTTAGTAAAAACAGACTTTGGCGAATATGGAGAAGTACAAAAAGGATGGACTGCCGAAGACGCAAAAGGATTTACAAAAATATTATCAACTCCTTTGAGAGTTTATTATACGAATCAGAAAAAGAACGGAAAAGAAATTTAAAGTATTTACTTAAGTTATGATAAAAGCAGGAATAGTTGGTGGTGCTGGTTACACTGCTGGAGAATTAATCAGACTTCTAATCAATCATCCAGAAGCAGAAATAGCATTTATTCACAGTTCTAGCAATGCAGGAAATAGAGTAGCAGACATTCATTCAGGCTTATATGGAGAATGTGATTTGATCTTCACCGATAAATTACCTTTTGAAGAGATAGATGTATTATTCTTTTGTACAGCTCATGGAGATTCCAAAAAATTTCTGGATACTCATAAAGTACCCGAAAGCTTGAAAATTATAGATCTATCTATGGATTTTAGATTAAAATCAGAGGATAACAAATTCCTTTATGGTCTGCCTGAGCTAAATAGAAGAGCTATCTGCAAATCGCAATTTATTGCTAACCCAGGTTGTTTTGCAACTTGTATCGAACTAGGCCTATTACCTTTAGCTAAACACTTGATGTTGAATGAAGATATTATAGTAAATGCTATTACAGGCAGTACAGGTGCAGGTGTTCATCCTAAACCAACAACTCACTTTAGTTGGAGAGATAATAACATGAGCATTTATAAGCCTTTTTCACATCAACATATTCCTGAGATAAAACAGTCTCTACAGCAACTTCAAAATAGCTTTAATGTCGAAATTGATTTCATACCCTATCGTGGAGATTTTCCAAGAGGTATATTTGCTACGATAGTAGTAAAAACAAAAGTAGATATTGAAGAGATTAAACGCATCTACGACGAGTACTATGATAAAGATTCTTTCGTATTCATTGTAGAAAAAAGCATTGATTTAAAAGAAGTTGTTAATACAAATAAGTGTCTGATTCACTTAGAAAAACATGGAGATAAGCTTCTAATTGTCAGCTGTATTGATAACCTTCTAAAAGGGGCTTCAGGGCAAGCTGTTCATAATATGAACTTGATGTTTAATCTAGAGGAAACTGTAGGTTTAAGACTAAAGCCTAGTGCTTTTTAATATAAGCTTATGAAATTATTTGATGTATATCCTTTATTCAATATAAACATAGTTAAAGGAGAAGGTTGTAAGGTTTGGGACGATGAAGGTGTAGAATACCTAGATTTTTATGGTGGACATGCTGTCATTTCGATAGGTCACTCACATCCTCACTATATTAAGGCTATTAGTTCGCAACTAAAACAAATCGGCTTTTACTCCAATTCTGTTGTCAACAGACTACAGCAGGAGTTAGCTTTAAGACTAGGCGGTATATCTGGTTATCACACTTATGCCCTATTTTTAGTCAATTCGGGAGCCGAAGCCAATGAAAATGCATTAAAACTAGCCTCTTTCCATACTAATAAAAAAAGAGTTTTAGCTTTTAAAAAAGCATTTCATGGCAGAACGTCACTTGCTGTAGAAACAACAGATAATCCTAGCATAATAGCCCCTATTAATAATAACAACCATGTTACTCACCTTCCCTTTAATGATATAGAAGCTTTTAAAACAGAGCTTAAAAAAGGAGATGTATGTGCAGTTATTATTGAGCCTATTCAAGGAGTAGGAGGCATACAAGTGGTATCGAATGAATTTATGCAAGAGATAAGAAAAGTGTGTACTGAAACAGGAGCTATTCTTATTTTGGACGAAATACAGTCGGGCTATGGACGTACAGGAAAGTTCTTTGCTCACCAATATGCTGATATTAAAGCAGATATTGTGACAGTAGCCAAAGGTATTGGTAACGGATTCCCTATGTCGGGAGTACTTATTAGCCCTATGTTTAAGCCCAAATATGGAATGCTTGGAACCACTTTTGGAGGCAATCATCTAGCATGTAGTGCAGCACTAGCAGTATTGGACGTATTTGAAGAAGAAAATTTAGTGCAAAATGCGGCTAAAGTGGGAACATTCCTTATGGAAGAACTTTCTAAAATAGCAGGGATAAAAGAAGTAAGAGGTAAAGGTCTTATGATCGGATTAGAATTTGAAGAACCCATCCAAGACTTACGAAAAAAACTTCTTTACGAAGAAAAAGTATTTACAGGTGTTAGCGGAACCCATGTTCTTCGCTTATTACCTCCCCTATGCATAACAAAAGATGATGCAAAAGACTTCATTAACCGACTTAAAAGAGTAATGAACTAATAGAAAACATGCAATAGACAAAAGGTGAATAGAGGAATTAAAGTACTTTACTCACCTTTTTCATTTTATATTTGTTATTAGATAAAACGAAAGAATATGAAAATTACAATCATTGGAACAGGAAATATGGGAGGTGCTATTGCCAAAGGGTTGGCATCTCAACCTATTAGTGAAATTTCTAAAATTTGCATAACTAATAGAAGTATTGACAAATTAGAAAAATTACACGCCGAATTTCCTAATTTAATAATTGAAGAAAAATCAGAGGAAGCAATTAAAGATGCTGACCTCATAATACTAGCTGTAAAGCCATGGATTGTAGAACCTATACTTCAAGAATTAAAGTTTTCACCCAACCAAATATTAGCCTCTGTAGCAGCAGGAATTACATTTAAGCAAATGGAAGAATGGTGTAAAGGAACACAAAGATTTTATCGTATTATACCCAATACAGCTATAACCTATCAGGCTAGTATGAATATTATAGCATCTTATAATACCAACCCAAAAGAGGATGATCTAATTTTATCCATTTTTAATCACTTGGGTAGTAGCATCATTATTCCTGAAAGTAAAATGGCTGCTGCCACTTCAATATCCTCATGTGGAATAGCATATTTATTTAAATACATTCAAGCTTCCATGCAAGCAGGTATTGAGCTAGGACTTACCTCTCAAGAAGCCATACAACTTACAGCACAAACAGCTATAGGAGCAGGCTCTATTTTCATTCAAGATAAGAATGCTCATCCCTCTGTTGAAATGGATAGAGTTTCAACTCCTGGCGGACTAACTATTAAAGGGTTAAATGAATTAGATAAAAAAGGCTTCCCCTCTGCTATTATCGAAGCTATCAAGAAAAGTATTTAATTCAAGTAAAATAAAAAGGAATACTTTGAGATCAACCCTAAAAGTTAGATAAAAGAACTATCGGGATTCATGAAGAAGAAGTAACTCTTACATTCCAAAACTCTTTTTTAATAAAAAAACATTGTTTTTAATTCAACGGTATTTATCTATTAATTAATGCAATACAGCAAACACCCTGTTTTATATCAAAAAAATAAACAAAAAAGTATCCCAAATATTTTGTAGTTAAAATCAAAGCTCCTATATTTGCATCGCTTTTGGGAACAAATAGTACCTCTAGCATTAACCTTTCGGGGTGTAGCGCAGTCCGGTTAGCGCACCTGCTTTGGGAGCAGGGGGTCCCAGGTTCGAATCCTGGTACCCCGACATAAAAAAAAGAGCTTTAATTTTTTAAAGCTCTTTTTTTATTGATTTTTTTTTGACAAAAGAAAGGGGGATCACGGATCAAGGATCACCTGCAAAACTGGGGGGATAACTTATTAAGCAAATAGTTTAGTCACTCTAAATAGGAAGAAACTAATATCTGTAACCCCTCTTAGTTGAGTCCTAAAGGCTTTTAGTTTAGCGTTAAAACTCTCTGCAAAAGCATTTGTTGATCGATTATTGAAGAAGTTTAATATTTCATTATAATGTGAATAGATGGTTCCTGCAATACTCTTAAAGGATTGAAAAGCAGTTTGCTCTACTCTATTATACCATTTGGCAAGAGAAAGTCTTGCTGCATCTTTAATTGTTTTACGATTAAAAATAGAGCGAAGCCCTTGTGATAGGCTATAGGCTTCTTTTAATGAAGGGTATTGTGCGAAAAGAATCTTAGCTCTTTCTTTTTGCTTATCAGACCATTTGTCTGCAGATTTAAAAAGAAGATATCGTCCTCTTGCTAGTAATTGTTTCTTTGTGTCTCCATTACTAAAAGTTAGAGGTTTATAGGTCTTACCTTCCCATTTAGCTTGTTTAATCGCTTGATTTTCTTCTTCTATGGCTTCCCATCTGTGTTTTACTCGTACCTCTTGCACCGCTTCATTGGCTAATTTCTGCAGATGGAATCGGTCAATTACTCGACAGGCTTTAGGAAAACACACTCGAGCTATTTTATTCATACTATTAGCCATATCTAATGTGATCTCCTTGACTTGCTGTCTTAAACTCTCAGGCATCTTCATTAATACCTGGATAATCTTTTCTGATTGAACACCAGCAATAATAGCTACTATGGTGCCCTGTTTCCCTTTATTATTGGGATTACTTAATATAGTATATAAGTCTCCATTGGTCATAGAGGTTTCATCGATACAGAGCCGTGGAGAAATGTTCTCTGGAAACAAAAGCCACTCTATAGCATGATCTTTCATTTGCCAATTCTTATATGAACTCAAGTGCTCTTTATAATGTCGCTCTAAAGAATCTCCATTAATATGGCAAATAGGCTCAAGAGAGCGGGCCGATACGGGGTATGTCTCTAGGTAGTTCTTTTAAAAAAGCCGCAAACTCCTTCGAGTAATGCGTTCCTTTTGCTAGTAAGTCATATTTGTTAGTCAAGTATTCTTTCGTTGTAGAATCATACCACTTACGACGACGTACTTTGAGAGTAACCTTCTTAAAACGAACAGGAAAGTCTTGGATAGTTATGGGGTCTAGAAAGCCTTTAGATTCTACTTTATGACCTTTACGATCAGCTGGTAAAGAGTCAAACTCATCCATAAAAATGGTAATAACATCTTTTACTTTAGTCACTTTGGTAATCTTGAAATAAGTAAGGAACTCTTCTGGTAAAATTAAGCGAACTACTTCGAGTAACATTTGAGAATCTTGCATAGCTTTTGTTTTTTCTACAAAGATAATCTTTTTGATGTTCCCCCCCTGCTTTTGCAGGTGATCCCGGATCAATCCGTATTCTTGGGGATTTAACAATTAAGCATATAGCATCATCACTCTATACAGATAGAACTTTACATCATCTACTCCTCTGAATGTAGCCCTAAATGATTTAAGCTTGGCATTGAAAGATTCAGCTGCTGCATTGGTGAGTCTGTTTTCAAAGAAATTCAATATCCTATCATTGTGATTTTTAAACGTCTCTATTACCGTATAGAACTGAGGGTAATTCCACTGCTCTACCTTATTAAACCACAGTGCAAGCTTTACCCTGGCAACATTTTTATCGTAGTTATGTGAATATATCTGTCCGAGTTGTAGAGTCAAGTAATAGAATTGTTTTATGTCGTCAAACTGCTTAAAGAGTATCTCAGCCCTTATTCTTTGGGAGTTTGTCCATTTATCAGGACTTTTGAATAGTAGATATCTGCTGCGTACAAGAAGTTGTCTTATGGTATCCCCGTTATCAAAACATGGAGGTATATATTTTCTCTTTTCTTTCCTTGCTCTTTTTATATTTGAGTTCTCCTGCTCAATAACCTGCCAGCGGTATTGCACACGTAGCTCCTGCAATGCTTCCTGCATCAACTTTTGTACATGAAAGCGGTCTATGATCTGTGTAGCGTAAGGAAAGCATCTCTTGGCTATCTGTCTCATACTTCCGGCCATGTCAAGTGTCACGTTCTTGACCATCTTGCGTTTCCCTTCTGGTAACTTCAGTAGATATCTACATACATCGTCAGCCTTTGTTCCCTTTATCATAGCTATAACTGTGCCATGCTTACCATGACCAGCCTTACCCGTTACAATGGTGTATAACTCTCCGTTGCTTAGGGCTGTTTCGTCAATAGATATATTCTCACCTAAATTGTCTTTGAAATACATGTACTGATCAGCATGAGAGAGCTGATTCCAAGAACGATAACCACTTAGATGTTCCTTGTAGTAATCGTTAAGTGTCTTCGACTTCAGATGGCAGAAGTCAGCTACTACTTTTATGCTAACTTCATGATTATCAATGTAACTCTTTTAAAAAAGAACCGAACTCGGCTGTTATCCTAGTCCCGTCTGCAACCAATTTCCAGTCTCTGCTGTATGTCTTACCAGTTTGCTTATCCTCCCATCTGCGGCGTTTAATTTTTAAGTATACAGTGCGGTCGCGAACAGGAAAATCTGTGACTGTTATCTCTGGATAAAAACCTTTGGAAACTAGTGGAAGACTTGAATACTCTTCTGGTATACTATTTTTCTCTTCAAGAGAGAATATATAATAATCACCCATATCTGAATAGTCGGTAAAATCAAAATAGTCAAGCATGCCTTTGGGAAGGAACATGGACAATATATCCTTATAATCGATTGCTTTCTTTTTCATGGATCAAAAGTAGTATTTATGAGGGAAGTAGAAATGGACTAATTGTTAAATCCCCAACTTTACGGACTGACCCTTAGTTTCTTTCTATTTAGAGTGACTAAACTATTTGCTTAATAAGTTATCCCCCCAAGTTTTGCAGGTGACCCGTGACCCCCGTGATCCCCGGACTGACCCAGATTCGTACTATAAAACATATAAAAAAAAAGCTCTGACAACTAAGTTATCAGAGCTTTTGTACTCGAAGCGGGACTTGAACCCGCACAGCTGCAATAGCCAAGGGATTTTAAGTCCCTCGTGTCTACCGATTCCACCATTCGAGCAGCAATCTTTGTAATTGAGCGAAAGACGGGATTCGAACCCGCGACCCCAACCTTGGCAAGGTTGTGCTCTACCAACTGAGCTACTTTCGCGTTTCAACGGGTGCAAAGATATGGAGTCTATTTATTTCTACCAAACAAATTAGGCATTATTTTTTAAAAAAGTTTCAAAAAAACAACTGCTATCTTCTAAGTAATTCTTTTTCAGACCTTTCTATTTTATCAAAATTAAAGGATTGAAAAGCTTTTTCTCCTAATTTGACAATTTCATTATTGCAAAGATTTCCAATACTTCCCTCATGAGTGTGAAAGACTTCTCTAGAATGAGTGAATTTACCAGCTTCAATATCCAATCCTACTTTTTTATAAGCATCTCTAAAAGGCATACCTTCCAATACCAGTCGGTTAACTTCTTCAACACTAAATATCAGTAAATACTTATCATCTTTCAAAATATCCTTATTTACCTTCATTTCTTTAATAATATAGGTTGTCATATCCAAACAGTCTAAAAGCTCATTAAATGCAGGAACAAATACTTCTTTAATAATCTGTAAATCTCTAAAATAACCTGAAGGTAAATTATTCATTATAAGCATTATTTGCTGTGGTAGGCCCTGAATCTTATTACACTTAGCACGTATTAGCTCAAATACATCTGGATTTTTCTTGTGGGGCATAATACTTGAACCTGTAGTACATTCATCAGGTAGCTTTACAAAATTAAAGTTTTGACTATTGTACAAGCAAGCGTCATAAGCCAACTTGGCTAGAGTACCTGCGATGGTCGCCATAGCAAAAGAAACATTACGTTCTAGCTTACCTCTTCCCATCTGAGCATACACTACGTTGTAATTAAGAGAATCAAAACCTAGCAACTCAGTTGTCATCATCCTATCTAAAGGAAATGACGATCCATATCCAGCAGCAGAACCTAAAGGGTTCCGATTACACATCTTAAATGCCGCTTGTAAGAAGTATAAATCATCGACTAAGCTTTCAGCATAAGCACCAAACCAAAGTCCGAATGAAGAAGGCATAGCGATTTGTAAATGGGTATAACCAGGCATCAATACTTGCTTATACTTTTCACTCTGCTCAATCAACGCATAAAACAAATGATTTACAGATTCTGCTATTTTTTGTATGCCTTCTCGTGTAAAGAGTTTAAGATCTAATAACACTTGATCATTTCTAGAACGGCCACTATGAATTTTTTTACCTACATCTCCCAAGCGTCGAGTAAGCATTAATTCAACTTGAGAGTGTACATCTTCCACTCCATCTTCTATTGTAAACTCACCACGCTCTGCAATTGCATAGATATCTATTAGCTCTCTATGAATCATTTCCATCTCTTCATTGGTCAACAAATTGATGTGAGCAAGCATTTTAGTATGGGCTAAAGATCCCATGATATCATGTTTAGCAAGGAAGAGATCTAACTCTCTATCCTTACCTACTGTGAACTTTTCAATATTCTTATTGACTTCAGTCGATTTCTCCCAAAGTTTGTGTGCCATCTGCTTCCTTCTTTTTAATATTGAATCATAGACAACATAGTTGCCATTTTTTCTAATCCATCCATTAGAGGCTTTTTAACCATACCTTGAATAAATGGATTTAATTCTACATCTATTGTAATACGCATTTTACACTCTTCTTCTGTTGTAGGTACTAATTGAACCCAAAGAGTGAAAGGCAATGGAGAGTTTGTTGTTTCAAACTTCACACAGTCAAAAGGATTGCGTTCAACAACTTGAAGACGTATTTCACCAATAGGACTGACACTAAAACTCAAAGAATCTTTATCAAACTTAAGATCCTTAACTTTGTCTTCTGGTAGTTTGTCTTTAACAGATTCCAGATTACTTAAATCTGAAATTTTATCATACACTCGCTCCTGTGAAAAAGGAATTATTTTTACTGAACTTTCAAATTTGCTCATAAATTTAGTTTTGAACTATAAAAAACAAGAAGAGTCATTCAAACTAATATGCTTGAAAGCTCTTCTCTTCTTAATCTCAATTTTAAATACTCAAATTATTTAGCATCCCAATCTGCAGGACTTTTTCTCCATTCATCTAAGATTTCAACATCTGATTCCTGAATATATCCTGTTTTCAAAGATACTTCGAGTACCGATTCATAATTAGTCAAAGTAACCAAAGGTACTTTTGCCTCCTTAAAAGCTTTATCTGCAACAGCAAAGCCATAAGTAAATGCAGCAACCATACCAATTACATCACAACCATCACGACGAATAGCTTCTACAGCCTTCAAACTACTTCCACCTGTAGAAACAAGGTCTTCTATTACGACAACCCTCATCCCTGGTCTTAACTCTCCTTCAATAAGATTTTCCAAACCATGCTCTTTGGGAGTACTACGTACATAGACAAAGGGTAGATTTAACAAATCTGCCACAAGCGCTCCTTGAGGAATAGCTCCTGTTGCAACACCTGCAATAGCGTCAACTTGACCAAAACGCTCAAGAATTACTCGAGCTATTTCAATCTTTACAAAATTACGAAGAGAGGGATAAGATAAGGTTTTTCGGTTGTCACAATAAAATGGAGATTTCCATCCTGAAGCCCAAGTAAAAGGGTTTGCTGGTTGTAACTTAATCGCCTTGATTTTAAGAAGTTTCTCTGCGAATAACTTTTCTAAAGTTTTCATAATAATAAAAATACTGACGTGTGGTGAATATTCAATTACAAAAGTAAAGAAAGCGATTGAAATTGAAAAGTATAAGTTCTTTTATTTAACTATAGGTCGGTAGCTAATAGTTGTATATATACCGACCTAGTTTAAATAATGAATAGCTATGCACTTTAAGACTAATCAAGACTGTATAAGACTCAATAATCATCTTCTAAATCGGGTAAAACATGCATGATGTCATCATATTCAAATCCTCTACCTAGAGCAAAACGTGCTAGTTTTTGATTTAACTCAAAACTATTTTTAGCCTTAACTGACCTTTTTTTAACTTCTAATATGGATTTCAAGTTATTTATATAAACGTCTTTATCAATCGTCCTTAAAGATTCTTGAATCATATTATTATCTAATCCTTTTAAATATAAAGACTGTGCTATTTTCTTTTTTCCCCACTTTGCAAATCGATACTTATCGTTAACATAAGCAGAAGCATATCTTGACTCATTCAAAAAATTCTCTTTTTCTAAGTATTCAAAGATAGAATTTAGATCTTCCTTGTCGAGTTCCCACATAGATAGTTTTTTCTCTATATCACTTTTACAACGTTCTGCTATAGAACAATAGGAAGCAACCTGATTCAATGCTTCATCTACTGATATTTTACCTTTCATCGTTCAGCCGTAACTATTCTGTCTTTACCAAATAAGTCTTTTAGAACTTGAACGTTTTTATATCCTTTTTGTTCTAATAGCTTTGCTACTTGTACCCCATAAGCCTGATTAATCTCAAAGTATAATCTGCCACCTCGACGCAGTAGGAAAAGTCCAACTTCACCTATTCGATTATAAAAAAGAAGAGGATTATGATCTTCAACAAACAAAGCAACTTCAGGCTCCCAATTCAAAACATTTTTGTCCATCAGTTTTTTCTCTTTATTTGTAATATAAGGAGGATTACTAACGATGACATCAAACTTTCTTTTTTTTGAGTGATAGGTAAGAATGTCTTGTTTCCTAAATCTTACGTGAGTTTCCAATTTTTTATTATTAGATCTCGCTATTTTTAAGGCATCATCGGATACATCCCAAGCCTCAACTTTCGCTTCAGGATTGTTTTTTGCTATTGAAATAGCAATACAACCACTTCCTGTACCAATATCGAGGAGAGCATACCTTCCCTTGTTTTCACGTAAAATTAAATCCACTAACTCTTCTGTTTCTGGTCTCGGGATTAAGACTCCTTGCTTTACTCTAAATCTTGATCCATAAAAATAAGCTGAACCTGAGACGTATTGAATTGGCTCATGATTTTGCAAACGTTTGATAGACTGTTTTAATCGATCTCTTTTACTACGAGATAATTTAATATCTTTGCGTAAGTAAACATCCATCTCATCCAACTTTAAAATATCACGACAAATAACCATCGTAATACTTTTTAGTTCTTGAGGATTATAGACAGATTGCAGAGAATCATAGATATATGTTTTTGTTTTTCGCATCAATGTTCTTGTTTACTAACAAAAGTAACAAAATTTAAAAGACTTGCCTAGAAGATGGACAAAGAGAAATATATGAAAAGATGCATTCAGTTAGCATCTTACGGAAAACTTCATGCAGCACCCAACCCATTAGTCGGAGCAGTCATTGTTCATAAAGGGATAATTATAGGGGAAGGCTTTCATATCCAAAGCGGTAAAGCACATGCAGAGGTAAATGCTATAAATTCTGTTAAAGACCAATCTTTACTCCCCGAATCTACCATTTTCGTCAGTTTAGAACCTTGCTCGCACACAGGAAAAACGCCTCCATGTGTGGATTTAATTATAAATAAAAAAATACCCCACGTAGTGATTGGCTGCCAGGATCCTTTCAGTAAAGTAGCAGGAAGAGGGATAGCGAAACTCAAAGAACAAGGAATCAAAGTAGAAATAGGTATTTTAGAAAACGAGTGTAAAGAATTAATACACCGTTTTTATATCTTTCAAGAAGAAAAAAGACCTTACATCCTATTAAAGTGGGCCGAATCAGCAGATGGATATATTGATCAAATAAGAAGCTCAGGTACTCCCACTCTTTTATCAAGCCCTTTAAGTTCTATATTAACTCATAAAAGAAGAGCTGAAGTTGAATCTATTTTAGTCGGAAGAAGAACAGCCCTATTAGATAATCCTTCTCTAACAACAAGACACTGGTACCAAAAGGACCCTATTCGTTTAATTATTGATAGATATTTAAGTCTCCCAAATACCTTGCATATATTTGATGGGAGCACTCCAACATTTATTTTTACTGAAGTCGACAAAAAAAGCAACTTTAAAAACAGAACCTACATTCAACTTGATTTCAATGCAGATATCCTAACTCAAATATTAAATTGGATGTATTTTCAAAACATTCAATCTGTACTTGTTGAGGGGGGAGCTCAATTACATCAATCTTTTATTGACGCTGATTTATGGGATGAGACACACATAGAGGAATCTCCTCAAAGTATTTTAAAAGGAGTCAGCGCTGCACAAATTCCTACTCATACAAAATATCAAAGAGTCAAAAAAATGGGGAGATATTATAGAATATATAAAAAGAAAGAATGGGTATAAAGTCCTTTTATTATAGATATTACATTATATTTACCAATTCTGATATACTTATATAGACTATCATTTAGGAGTCTGAAAAGATTGGTTATATTTGCAAGTATATCAAAATATTAAAAGAACGAACAAAAAGGAACTATACTCAATACAGCTTAGATATGAAGATATAACTCACGATGAAAGCTGTTTATATTTGAAAAAATATATAAATATTAGATACTTAATATTATATAGCTAAAAATGTTCCTAAATTTGTAAAACCGAAAATAAACAAATCTTTTCAAATGAAAATAAAGCTATTACCCATACTATCTAGTCTTATACTAGCTACAATATTTACTTCCTGTTTGAAGTCGGATAATAAAACGATAGAACTAAGTACTGACGCAACAGTTCATGCAATCAGCATTGACACAGTATTTGGGAAAGAAGTTCCTTTAACAATCGACCAAATTAACAATCAAATTTTCAACACTGACTCCCTTCCTGTTAATGCAGATACTATAGTTAATAATATTTTAGTTAAATCAATACAAACTGTCGGAGGAATGATATCGCGTATTGGTAATGACGGAAAAGACACAATCTTTAATTATCAAGTTGACTCTGTTGATCTAAGTAAACCTCTAAAATTTAAGGTATATGCAATGGATCACAATTACGATAGAGAATATACTTTAACCATAAATGTGCACAAGGAAGATCCAGATTCTCTACTTTGGGTAAATATGAATAATAGCCCTCAACTTAACAAGGGAGAATCTTTTGCCGTTTCATTAGATGACAATATCTTTATTTATGATAATAAATTACAAGCATCTACAGCTAAAACCCCAAAAGCAGAACAATGGAATGAAATTGCATTATCAAGATTAGATGAAATTCAAGAGATTCAAAACGTCCTAAGTAGTAAAAACAAACTCTATATGTTAGCTGATAACACTATTTTTGTTTCAGAAAATGGTGAGACATGGACAAATATGCAACTTGGTACAAATATTCAAAACTTATTAGTCGTAACCCCTGACAATACCCTTATGGCTATTAGAGAGGGTAAATTTATTTCAAAAAAAGAAAAAGACGAAAGTTGGAAAGAAGGCTCTTTAGTCCCTACTGATTTCCCAACTCAACGAGTAAGCTCTGCTTTTTACGAAAGAAATAATTCAGCAATATTAATGGGACAGCCAGAAGAGGGCGAATCCACTCTAGCTTGGTTCTCTGAGACGGGTAGTACTTGGAGTAAGATGATTAGTACTAATGTAGACAAACAATGCCCTTATTTAGAGCAACCTCATGTTTTCTACTATGATAAAAAGCTATATGCCTTTGGAGCTAAATACGATGCAATTTATGAATCACTCAATGGGCAGGATTGGAATAAAGTAAATAAAAAAGTGTTCCTACCCAAAGAGTTTGAAGATAAAAAAGAAGAGATGTGTGCATTAACCATCGATCAAAATAATTACATTTGGATATATTGGAACTCTAATGAAGTATGGAGAGGACGAATAAATAAATTCGGACACATCATTCAAAAGTAATTAGTAAACACATCTCTAAGAAACATAAAATATGACAGACCAAGTAGGAATAGATTTAAACCATATCCCCAAACACATAGCCATAATAATGGATGGCAATGGTCGCTGGGCAAAACAGCGTAACAAAAACAGAAGTTACGGACATCAAGCAGGAGCCGATGCTGTTTATAAAATAGCTGAAGAGTCTGCTCGTCTTGGCGTAAAATATCTTACACTATATACATTTTCATCAGAAAATTGGAATAGGCCATCTGATGAGGTCACAGCTCTAATGAGTCTATTAATGGAATCATTAGATGACAGCCTTTTTATGAAGCATGACATCTGTTTTAAAATTATTGGCGAACAAGACAAACTTCCACACGATGTACAAATGAGGCTAAATCAATGTGCGAACAAAACAAAGGGAAATAAAGGCATGTGCTTAGTTTTAGCTTTAAGCTACTCTTCTCATTGGGAGTTAACAGAAGCAACAAAAAAGATTGCAACATTAGTAAAGGAGAACAAACTCGATATAGAGGAAATTACACCCGATACAATTCAACAAAATCTAGCAACTCAATTTATGCCTAACCCTGATTTACTTATACGTACAGGAGGAGAGTATAGACTTAGCAATTACTTATTATGGCAATGTGCCTATACAGAATTTTATTTCTGCGATACTTATTGGCCTGATTTTAAAGAAGATAATTTAAAAGAAGCTATCATGGATTTCCAACAACGAGAACGTCGTTTTGGTAAAACGAGTGAACAGATTAATCAGTAAACAACTTATATAATATCAGATAGATGCATTACCATAAAATCAGCATTCCATTAATGATAGCATGTCTTTTCTTGCTAATACCGATAGGATATGCACAACAAAAGACAACTACTGAGGACGAAAAACCCACTATCATTTATTCAGGTACTCCAAAAAAATACGAGATAGCTGATATTCAAGTAGAAGGGGTGAAAAACTATGAAGACTATGCCTTAATTAGTCTATCAGGACTAGCAGTAGGTCAAGAAATTGATATCCCTGGCACACAGATTACAGATGCTATTAATAGATATTGGAAACATGGTCTGTTTTCAAATGTCAAGATTACTGCAGAAAAAATTGAAGGCAGCAAAATCTGGCTTAAAATAGCCTTAGCTCAACGTCCAAGAATATCCGAAATCAACTATAATGGAATCAAGAAATCCGAAAAGAAAGATTTAGAAAGTAAATTAGGAATGATTGTAGGTAGCCAAATTACTCCTCATACTGTGAACAGAGCAGAACTACTTACTAAAAGATATTTCGAAGATAAAGGATTCAAGAATGCTACAGTATTAATAGCTCAACGTGATGATCCTAACAAGGAAAATCAAGTTCTTGTAGATGTCAATATAGATAAGAAAGAAAAAATCAAAGTTCACAAGATATACATTGAAGGTAATGAAGCTCTAAAAGATTCAAAAGTAAAAAGAGCAATGAAAAAGACCAATGAAAAAGGTCCTATTCGCAATTGGTTTAAAACCAAAAAGTTTATACCAGAAAACTTTTCTAATGACAAAAAGCTAATTATTGATAAGTACAATGAACTTGGATATAGAGATGCACGTATTGTCAAAGATAGTATTGTTCCTTTCAATGAGAAAACAGTAGATGTCCATCTAGATATTGAAGAAGGTAAAAAGTATTTTATCAGAAATATTTCATGGGTAGGAAATACACTATACCCGACAGAACAACTGGAATATATGCTCCAAATGAAAAAGGGAGATGTATATAATCAAAAATTACTTACTGATAGAACAGTAACTGACGATGATGCTATTGGCAACCTTTACTATAATAATGGGTATATCTTCTATAACTTAAGCCCTGTAGAGGTGAATATTATAGGCGACTCTATTGACCTTGAAATGCGTATTCACGAAGGAAGACCAGCAACTATTAATAAGATTAAAATTAATGGTAATGATCGTTTATATGAAAACGTTGTACGCCGTGAACTCCGCACCAAGCCAGGCGAATTATTTAGTAAAGAGAACATCATGCGTTCACTACGTGAAATACAGCAGATGGGACACTTTGACCCAGAAAATATACAACCAGACATTCAACCAAACCCTGAGGATGCAACTGTGGATATTGCATACGACTTAGTATCAAAGGCTAATGACCAAGTAGAATTCTCAGCAGGTTGGGGACAAACAGGTGTTATCGGAAAGCTAAGTTTGAAGTTTACCAACTTCTCTATGGCAAACCTTTTCCATCCTGGAAAAAACTACAGAGGCATCCTACCTCAAGGAGATGGACAGACCCTAACTATTAGTGGACAAACTAATGCTAAATACTACCAATCTTATAGTATTTCATTCTTTGACCCCTGGTTTGGTGGCAAACGTCCAAACTCTTTCTCCCTTTCTGCTTATTACTCTGTTCAGACAGACGTAAGTAGTAATTGGTACTCTAACTCATATTACAACAATATGTATAATATGGGCTATATGGGTGGATATGGTGGAGGTTATGGAGGTTATAATAATTATGGTTATGAAAACTTCTACGACCCAGATAAATCAATGAAAGTATTTGGTATTTCTGCCGGTTGGGGTAAAAGATTAACTTGGCCAGATGACTATTTTACTTTAAGTGCAAATATCTCTTTCCAACGTTACATTATGAGAGATTGGCAGTATTTCTTAATTAGAAATGGTAACTCTAATAACCTAAGTGTAAATATTACATTAGCAAGAGCATCATTTGATAACCCTATTTTCCCAAGACAAGGCTCAGACTTCTCTTTATCTGTTCAGTTTACTCCTCCATACTCTTTATGGGATGGCAAAAAGTATAATGAGATGAATGATAACAACGAAAATGATTTAGCATCTAAACACCGTTGGATTGAATATCATAAATGGAAATTCAAATCAAAAACATATACTTCTTTAATGGATTATACAAGGTACAAAAGAGTACCAGTATTGATGACAAGAGCAGAAATTGGTATCTTAGGACACTATAACAGTCATAAGCGCTCTCCATTTGAAACCTTTGAAATGGGTGGTGATGGTATGTCAGGATACTCTGGATATGCAACAGAAATGATTGCTCTTAGAGGTTATGATAATAACAGCTTAACCCCTTACGGTGGAGGATATGCATATACAAGACTTGGATTAGAATTAAGATACCCTTTAATGCTTGAACCAAGTACTAGCATTTACGTGTTAGGATTCCTTGAAGGAGGTAATGCATGGAATAGGGTCAAAGACTTTAACCCATTCGATTTAAAACGTTCAGCAGGTATTGGTGTACGTATTTTCTTACCAATGATTGGTATGATGGGTATTGATTGGGGATATGGATTTGATAAAGTTGATGGTTCTGCAGAAAAAGGAGGAAGCCAATTCCACTTTATTCTAGGACAAGAATTTTAATCAGTATTAATGATTTAAACAAATAGTTATGAAAAAGTCAATTCTTATCACATTATTACTATGTGTTTTGAGCGTAGTCAATGTAACTGCACAAAAATTTGCTTTTATTGATACAGAGTATATCTTAAATAAGATACCAGAGTATAAATCAAATCAAGATAAAATTGACAAACAAGCTCAAAACTATCAATTAGAAGTAAAAAAGATAACTGAAGAAGTTCAGAATATGTATCAAGACTTCCAAGAGAAAAGTAAATCAATGAATGATAATCAAAAAGAAAAACAACAAGAGATTATCATGAATAAAGAGAAAGAAGCAATGGAGCTAGGTCGAAAATACTTTGGCCCCGAAGGAGCAATTGCTGACATGAAATCAAAGCTCCTTGATCCTTTCTTTGACAAAATCTATGAAGCGGCAAAAATTATTGCATTAAAGTATGATTATGCAGCTATTATAGACAGAGCTACTGCTTCTAGCATAATATTTGCTAAACCTCAGTACGACATTAGTAATGAGATTCTAGCAACAATGGGATATTCAAAATAAATTGATACATTTGTAAATTAAATAAATAAGAAATTTAAATATTAAATATAAGACTATGCTAAAGAAAATTGTACTGTTAGTAATGCTAGTTCTTCCACTTGGAGCAATGGCACAAACACTAAAGTTTGGACACACAAACTCTCAAGAGTTAATTGTCGATATGCCTGAATTTAAAAAAGCTCAGGAAAGTTTAAAAGCACTTGAAGATAAGTATAACGATGAGTTCAAAAGAACACAAGATGAATTCTCTAAAAAAGCTCAACAATTTCAACAAGATATGAGCGAAAACACACTTCCTCAAAACATTGCTGAAAGAAGACAAAAAGAACTTCAAGACATGGGTCAGAGATTAGAGGCCTTTCAAAATGAAGCTTACCAGTCTATGCAAAAAGCTCAAATGGACTTAATGGCTCCAATTACTAAAAAAGTAAATGATGCTATTCAAAAAGTAGGTAAAAGTGAAGGTTTAATTTATATCTTTGATTTATCTAGTGGTGTAATTCCATATATTGATTCAGCACAGAGTAAGGATATTACAACGCTTATAAAAGCTGAGTTGAAATAAATAATTTTATATTAAAGAAATTATAAAAGGAGTTAGGCATCAGCTTTAACTCCTTTTTTTATATCCTATTGCAATGACAGATTTATCTAAAAGACCAGGTCCAATTGGAGTCTTTGACTCAGGATATGGTGGCTTAACAATACTAGAAAAGATTCGCAAAAAACTTCCCGAATACGATTACATCTATTTAGGTGATAATGCACGTGCTCCATATGGTACAAGATCTTTTGAATTGGTATACAAATTCACTTTACAAGCTGTAAAGCATCTTTTCGAAGAAGGTTGCCACCTAGTCATACTAGCATGCAATACTGCATCTGCCAAAGCTCTTCGTAGCATTCAGCAAAATGATCTTCCCCTGCTTGATCCTCAACGAAGAGTATTAGGAGTTATTAGACCTACGGTTGAATCTATTAATGAGTTAACAATAAGTAATCATATAGGAGTTGTAGCTACATTGGGAACAATAAAATCAGAGTCATATCCTTTAGAACTGGCTAAGCTATTTCCTCATATAAAAGTATCAGGCGAAGCTTGTCCTATGTGGGTGCCACTAGTTGAAAACAACGAATTTGACACACCTGGAGCTGATTATTTCGTAAAACAAAGTATAGATAATCTTCTTCAACAAGACAGTGATATTGATACCATCTTACTAGGTTGCACACATTATCCTCTTTTACAATCTAAAATAGAGCAGTTTGTTCCTAATAACATTAAAGTTATAGCTCAAGGTCAATACGTTGCCAAAAGTCTACAAAACTACTTAGAAAGACATCCAGAGATAGATAGAAATTGTACAAAGGAAGGCAGATGTCGATTTTTAACAACGGAGGCAGTAGATAAATTCAAAGAATCGGCATCAGTTTTTCTGAATGACTCAATTGATGTAGAACAAGTTATATTAGAATAAGTCTGAGCAAAATTAGCAATCTGCATTGTTCCCTAAATTCTAATGAAAATCTTATCTTGCAAAAGAGTGAAGTACTCCACTTAAAAGTGACACCATTAAACAAAATAGATAATCAATGAAAAAGTTTACCTGTGTAGAAGATTTACATAATCTTCAATCTGCACTACAAGAGGCGGCAGAGATCAAACAAAATCGCTTTAAGTTTGATTCATTAGGAAAGAATAAAACTTTGCTAATGATCTTTTTTAACTCTAGTTTACGAACTCGACTCAGCACTCAGAAAGCCGCCTCAAACTTAGGTATGAATGTTATTGTGCTAGACATCAATCAAGGGGCATGGCAATTAGAAACTGAACGAGGTGTTATCATGGACGGAGATAAACCTGAGCATCTCTTAGAAGCAATACCTGTAATGGGTTGCTATTGCGATATTATTGGTGTACGTTCATTTGCACAATTTAAGGATAGAGACTATGACTATAATGAGGTAATCTTAAACCAATTTATTAAGTATTCCGGTAAACCAGTTTTTTCAATGGAAGCAGCAACTAGACACCCACTACAAAGTTTTGCCGACTTAATCACTATTGAAGAATATAAAAAGACTGACAAGCCTAAAGTTGTTATGAGCTGGGCACCACACCCTAAAGCCCTTCCACAAGCCGTTCCAAATTCTTTTGCTGAATGGATGAACGCTACAGACTATGACTTTGTCATTACCCATCCGAAAGGCTATGAACTTGATCCTTCATTTGTAGGAAAAGCAAAGGTTGAATATAACCAGATGAAGGCCCTCGAAGAAGCCGATTTTGTTTATGCAAAAAACTGGGCAGCTTATAGTGGAGATAATTATGGGAAAGTATTAAATATGGACAGATCGTGGACCATATCAGAAAAGCATATGGCAGTGACCAATAATGCATACTTCATGCATTGCTTGCCCGTCCGTAGAAATATGATTGTAACAGATGATGTTATTGAATCAAACCAATCTATCGTTATCCCTGAGGCTGCGAATAGAGAAATCTCTGCCACTGTTGTGTTAAAGAGATTAATAGAATCATTATAAAATACATATAAAAAACTGCAATAGGTCTATTGCAGTTTTTTATACCCATGAAACTCATTTATGAGTTTTCATAAATACCTTTAGATTTGTTACAAAGAAAGGATTAAGAATAGCTGTATATGCAGCATTCCTTGCTACATTTGCTTCTTTTGAAGACACCTTATCTGGTTTATAACTATTCTTCCGCACATCAACTCTGAAAATACTGTAGAACCAAGTACAAGCAGCAGTATATCTACCAAAATCATAATTTAAATGATAACCATCTCTACAGAAGTCTTTTTCAACATCAATATCTGTAGTTCTTGCATTTTGAATTGCTGTTCCTGAAGGTATTAAATAATCTATTCCTACGAGATTCTTGGCTCTCCAAGCCGACTCTACTATCGATTTATACATTTTCTCTTGAGAATTATCATAGAAAACAAAGTGCTCATGCTTAGAATCTTTAGCATAAGCCCAAGTTGCATGAAGCAAATATACTACATTCTTATTTGTAGCTTGCTTTCTGATATGAGCCATCACAAAAGGCAAATCTTTTTCATAAGTTTCATATAAACCAGAAAAACCACTAGCTTGCTGTGTGCTAATATAATCCCAATCTTCATCAGCGATAGCAACATCTATACTCACATTTTTTGTTTCTGTCTTTACTCCATCTAAGTCAATCTTACGATAGAAATAAGCATCCTTATTATTCACAATGTTTGTGTGATGTAACTCTAATGGGCATCCTCCAATGTACATATTACCTATTACATTCGGGATATCTTCAGCTATAGCTAGTTCATGTAAATATTGTTCAACAGCATCTTCTGAAAAGCTATTCCCTATTGCTAAAATCTTGATAACACCATCTTTATTAACTACTACTTGGCATTTATCCAAAATCTCAGGATTCTCTTCTGAACACACGTATATAAAAGATCTGCCTTTAGCTCTTGTCTTGACTAAAGCAGAGTTATCTTCAGCAACTTCTAGTTCTAACACATTGGGATTATCAACAACCCACTTAAATGTAAGTTTCTTTTCGTTTTTATCAGTAAGGCTATATTGCAACTTTTGTTCACCTTGCTCGGCCAATACCATAAATTTTTTACTCAGCTCAACAGCTGATATATTTGTCACTACTACAATAATAAGTAGTAAACTCAAGAGTAATTTCTTGTTCATAGAATGGTAATTTAATTTATTGGTTAATTATCAATTTAGATTTGATTAAGGCTTTGGCTATGAAAAATTGAATTTAATAATAAAGTAGAAAATACTATTTCTCTTTCTATAAAAGTAATTCTTTGTGAAGAATCACACCTTCTTTTTACGCATGAATACAAAAAAGGTAGTAAGAAACACTCACTACCTTTATCTCAATTTTATTTTTGTTCAACTATTGGAAAATCTTTTTCAATCCAATTCGTTATACCACTATCAAGCTCTATGACTTTAAAACCATGCTTTATCAATAAATCTGCTGCTTTTTTACTTCGTCTTCCTGTTCTACAATAGACAGCAATAGTTTGTTTTTTATTGAACATTGAATCAGCTTTCTCTATAAATAAAGAATCTGATAAATCTATAAACTCAGCATCTGATATATGTCCTGAATTAAACTCATCAATGGTTCGTACATCCAAAAGCTGTACTTCTAAATTCTCTATAACATCTTTAAAATCATTGGTATTTAATGTCGTATAGGTTGTTTCTCTTTGACAACTAAACATCAATAAACTTAGAGTAAATGCTGTAACTATATATTTCATAAATTTAAATCAAAAAAGTATTCTTTTTCTCCATCATAGGAGTTTACTAAAAATCTCAATGATATATAAGAATTCGATAAATAGGGATCTAAGGGTATAGATACTAAATAATTTTTTGTTGCTCCCTCAATCTCATTGTTTCTATTATGAAAGAAGGACACCACTATTTCTTTACTCTCAACTTCAGAAGACTCTGTAAAAAGAATATTATGCTTCGATAAATCAACGGTCTTAATACCCAATTGAATATTTAAGAAGCCACCTCCTATCCAAACTCTGGATACTTTTACTGGATCTCTATGCATATCAACAGGGACATTACCTGAAGTTAAGGGCTTAGCAATAGGTACTTGGGCTATTGAGTGAATAATCACCTCATCACTTCCTTCAACCTCTAAATATGCAACAGCACGCATAAATCTAGCCTTTGAAGGATTATAAATGATAGGAGATTTAACTACTTTGAATTCCCTACCCGAATCTAAGAGAACTCTGTCAATATAATATTTCGCATTCTGACTTGAGCCATCACTAGTTGTTCCTAAACCATCTGTAATCTCAGCAACAAGCATTTCCAAACGGACAGCAGGAGACTTATTTCCATTATCACTACTACAGGAAGCGAATAACAAAGCCAACAATATGCATCCGATGAAATAACTTTTCTTCATTTTATCCCCTTAAGTGGTTGATTAATGGATTAGCATACATCAATAAAAACTTATCTCTCAAGAAATCAACATCCTTATTTTCAATATCAATTCTATCCATCTGCTTCTCTAAATACTTCATAAAGACTTCTTTTTCTTGAGAAGAATACTTGTCAGACATCTCATCAGTATTTAACAATAAATCGTAAGCAACATAGTTTCCTGGATAAAAACGATAGTTCTTATGTATATTTTTGTCTATTAATTCTGACACTCTAGTAAATAGTTCTGATTTGCAGTTTCCTGGTCCCATTTCCATGTTAGTAATGTCTTCACTAATACAAGGTCCCATATGAAAGTGTACATGTCCTTTATATCCAAACATTCCCACTTCCATATTTCTTAAATCGTCTTGAGTTGTTTTCTTATACTCTGGATTATCTCTCTTCAATTGAAACTCTTGTGCTTTTAGATAATCACAAGGATCATACTCGTAAGAAAGTGTGAGAGGCACAATATTCATTCCCGATAGACGCTCTTGAACAGTACCATCTCCTCCCATAGCAAGCATTTTTAATACACTATCTTGGGTTCTATCATCAGAGTCTTTAGCTCTACCTTCTCTTTGCGCAATCCAGATAGACTGCTTTTTATCATTTATTGTGTAGTGCATATAACGAGACATGCGCTTTGATGATTCAAGCATCTGGCGCATAGTAAGAGCTCTCTGAACAATAAACGACTTATTTACACGAACTAACTTCTTAATCCATGGATAAATAAGAAGATTATCTCCAATTGCAATTTCGACAGTTTCTAAATCACGTTCTACTAAAAGGACAGACAAAAAGCCTGCATCCAATATGATATCACGATGATTAGAGATAAATGTATATGCTTTTGTTTTATCTAATAGAACATCTGAGCTTAAGGTAAGTCCATCAGTGTAATTATTAGCAATCTTCTTTAAGATACCATAGCAAAAGGTAATTTGAAACTCAAGTTTAGTTTTACAAGCGCGCATTTTTTCTGCGATTACCTCAAACGGAACATCTGGTACAGTCATACATGCAGCACGCTGAAAAGCAGGATCTGCAATCAGCTCTTCAAAAACCTGAGGTAACTCCTCATCGTGATAAGGACGTATTTCATCAAATTCAGTTATATCCATAAGTATGGTTATTGAAATTTATTTTCGATAATATCAGTCATTACATCTTGAATCTCAAGACCTGCAGCTCTAACCTGTTGAGGTATAAAGCTTGTAGGTGTCATTCCTGGAGTTGTATTAACTTCTAACAAATTTATCACTTTTTTATCAGTTATAATAAAATCTACACGAATAATACCAGAACAACCAATAATATCATAAATAGCAGACGTTAACGTTTGTACTCTTTTCGTAAGTTCATCCGAAAGTCTTGCTGGAGTTATCTCTTCTACTTGCCCATTATATTTAGCATCGTAATCAAAGAATTCATTGTGCGTTACAACTTCAGTAATAGGAAAAACAACAGACTTATTTGATGTTTTATAACAACCACAAGTAATTTCAGTTCCATCCATAAAGGCTTCTATCAAGATTTCAGAAGATTCATGGAATGCTTTTAATATGGCAGGTTGAATTTGTTCTTCCTTAGTTACCTTGCTTACACCAAAACTAGAGCCACCTAAGTTCGGTTTTATAAAACAAGGCAATCCTATTTTTTCAACAACATCTACATCAGAAATAGATTGTCCTTTGCGCAACATTAAAGATTCTGCAACTTTCATTCCAAATCCTTTCAAATATTGATTGCAAACAAATTTATCAAATGTCAATGCCGAGGCTAATACTCCACAAGAAGAATAAGGAATACCCAATAATTCAAAATAACCTTGAAGAAGTCCATCTTCTCCAGGGGTGCCATGAATTGTAATGTATGCGAAATCGAATGTTATAACTTCACCATTCCATTCAAAGCTAAAGTCATGACGATTAATAGGTGCGTAAACACCATTATCAAGTCTTACTCTCCATACTTTATTCTGGATCTCTACGATGTATAAATCGTATCTAGATTTATCTATAAAAGAATAAATCCCTTGAGCACTTTTTAACGAAACAGGAAGCTCTGAACTATCACCTCCTGCAACAATAGATACTGTGCGTTTGATCATAAATTTCTATTACTTATATAATTTCTCCACTTCGCTAGCAACTCTGTCATATCATCGGGTAGCTCAGAAGTGAAAAACATTTCTTCATTCGTTACGGGGTGTATAAAACCTAAACTTAAAGCATGAAGTGCTTGGCGAGGGCAAATATTAAAGCAGTTTTCTACAAACTGTTTATATTTTGCAAAATGTGTTCCTCGCAAAATGTCACTTCCTCCGTACCTAGCATCATTAAACAATACATGACCAATATGTTTCATATGTACACGTATTTGATGAGTACGACCTGTCTCAAGTCTGCAGGCGACTAGAGTTACATAACCCAAACGCTCTAGCACTTTATAGTGTGTCACTGCATGTTTTCCTATTTCAGGATCAGCAAAAACAGCCATCTGTAATCTATCTTTAGGATTTCTTGCTATGTTTCCTTCTATACGGCCTTCTTCCTCTTCAATATTACCCCACACCAATGCCCGGTATTCTCTTTTTGTTGTTTTATTAAAAAACTGTATACCTAGTTTACTCTTTGCTTCGGGTGTCTTTGCTATGACTAACAAACCAGAGGTATCCTTGTCTATTCGGTGCACCAACCCTACTCTAGGATCATTGGCATCATAACAAGAGTTGTTTTTCATATGCCATGCTATAGCATTGACCAATGTTCCTCTATAATTACCATGCCCAGGGTGTACTACCAAACCAGCTGGTTTATTAACCACCATAAGATAATCATCTTCATACACTATATTAAGAGGAATATCTTCGGGAATAATTTCTATTTCATGAGGTGGAGTATCCATATAAATTGTAATTTCTTCTAAGGGCTTAACCTTATAATTACTTTTAACTGGATTCCCATTTACTTTTACAAAACCTGCTTCCGCAGCCTTTTGTACTTGATTACGTGATGCATTTTCTATTCGATCACATAAAAACTTATCAATACGAACTAAGGATTGACCTTTATCAACAATAATTCGATGTCTTTCATATAATTGCACTTCAGAAGAAGTTTCAAAATCTTCTTCTTCCTTATCTATTTCTTCGAAAGAATTTTCTTGTATCATAATAAAAACAACTTGGTTTGGTTAATTAAACCAACTTTCTTCTACTGAAGGTTTTTTGGGAGCAACTGAATCAGCACCATTAAAATCTATATCCAAAGAATCAAGACCCATTGGTTCTGCCGTACCATCACCAACAACCAAAGTCAAAGTAGCACCAATTGGAGCTTTTGCCCCTAAAGGTAATACTACCCCATTTTTTTTAACCTCATAAACCCACTCTCTCTGCCCACTAATATATTCATCTTCTGTAAGTTTAAAACCTGCTGCTAATATTCTAGCTCTTGCTTGTCTTGCAGAGCTATTATCTGCCACATCAGGAACAGGTATATTGGGTGTATGTTTTGTGTTAATTGTTAAATAGATAATTCTCCCTTGTTTTACTTTACTTCCTTCAGATGGATTATAATCTAATATTCTTCCTGGAACCTCATTTTCTACATAAGTAGAATCGGACACAGCACATGTTAAGCCATGTCGTTGAAAAACAGAAGTGGCTTCGGCTACAGAAAGGCCTTTCACGTCTGGAACTAGAATAGCCTCACCATGTCGGGTAAACTTATCTATTCCTTTAAAGGCAAAGAATACGATTAAGATAAGGACAACCCCCATTATTATGATATTTACTACTAAAGCGAGTAACTTTTTTTTCATTCTTTCAACTTTGTGTGTTAGCCTATATTTCTAAGAGTAAACTTATATTGTGTAAATATACTATATTTAGTCGACAGCCCTGCAAGACACCATCTAAATAATGCCCAACTATCGTAACACTAACCTTTTATAGTATCATTTAACACTAGCCTATAAAGCAAAAAGAAGCAAAGGGATAGAACTCCTTTACTTCTTTATATCTGTAATATATAGGATCTTTATCCTAATTATCTACCGTTATATTCGTCTGAAACGGTTAATTTCTTTCTACCTTTTGCGCGACGTGAAGCTAGTACTCTACGTCCATTTGCAGTAGCCATTCTCTCACGGAAACCGTGTTTGTTTTTTCTCTTTCTGTTCGAAGGTTGAAATGTTCTTTTCATTGTAATATATTGTTATGATGTTATTTCCACTAGGTAATCGGGGTGCAAAAATAGTCACTTTCTTATTAAAAAACAAGAGATAATTCTTTTTAGTCAAAACATTTTGTGTTTTTTATCTATTTAGATTATTTTTGCGTACTATTATATAAGGAGATAAGAATCATCCTTAACCCTTTCAAATTTAAAGATAACATAATTTTTTAATTAGCAAAAAAAACAAATATGGCTACCACAGCAGATATCAAAAACGGAATGTGTATAGACCTTGACGGACACTACTACTTCATTATCGAATTTCTTCATGTTAAACCTGGTAAAGGTGCAGCATTTGTGCGTACTAAACTAAAAAGTGTAACTACTGGAAAAGTGATTGATAAGACTTTTAATGCAGGAGTAAAACTAGAAGAGGTACGTATCGAACGTCGTCCTTTCCAATATCTATATCAAGATGATATGGGATATGTTTTCATGAACCAAGAAACTTTCGACCAAGTAAGTGTTCAAAAAGAGCTAATTACTGGTGTTGACTTCTTAAAAGAAGGTGATGTACTAGAAGTAGTAAGCCATGCAGAATCAGAAACAATTTTATTTGCTGAAGTTCCTCAGAAGGTACAATTAAAAGTAACTTATACTGAACCTGGATTAAAAGGAGATACTGCTACAAATGCTACTAAACCAGCTACACTTGAAACTGGAGCAGAAGTAAAAGTTCCTCTTTTCATCAACGAAGGTGAAACTATAGAAGTAGATACACGCTCTGGTGCTTATATGGGCCGCGTAAAAGCATAATCTAAACATATCACAAAAAGGTGGTAATCGTTATTAACGATTACCACCTTTTTTGTACTATGACAAAACACAAATATTTATTATCCACATCATAAACAGGCTCTACTATGTTTTATTCTATTATTGTTCCCGTATTCAATCGCCCGAATGAAGTAGACGAACTTCTAGCTAGCTTAATCAATCAAACCTATAAGGAATTTGAAGTATTGATTATTGAAGATGGCTCTGAAATACCATGTCATCATATTGTATCCCAATACAATAATGATTTGGATATAAAATATTATCAAAAGAAAAACAGCGGACCAGGTAATACTCGCAACTATGGTGCCGAAAGAAGTAATGGAGACTATCTCATCATACTAGACTCAGATTGTATTCTTCCTCGCACTTACTTAGAAACTATTGAAAGTTTCTTGAAGAAGAATCCTATTGATGCTTTTGGAGGCCCTGATTGTGCTCATAGCTCTTTTACACCCATTCAAAAAGCAATTAACTATGCAATGACCTCCTTCTTCACCACTGGAGGCATACGGGGAGGAAAAAAACAAATGGACAAATTTTATCCAAGAAGCTTTAATATGGGGATAAAAAAAGAAGTTTATCTCGCTTTAGGAGGGTTTTCAAAAATGAGATTTGGTGAAGACATTGATTTCAGTATTCGAATTTTCAAAGGAGGATACGATTGTCGATATATAGCTGGTGCATGGGTTTATCACAAAAGAAGAACTAACCTAAAACGTTTCTTCAAACAAGTGCATAACTCTGGTATCGCACGAATAAATCTTTACAAAAGATATCCTGAGTCTTTGAAACTCGTTCATACTCTGCCTGCTCTATTTACGATCTTTACTTGTTTCTTTTTAATAGGAGCTTTATTCTATCCTTGGGCCATATTACCTCTCATCATATATAGTATTCTTGTATTTGTTGACTCTACACTAAAAAATAATAGCACTCATATTGGTATATTATCAGTAGCTGCTGCTTTCATACAACTAATAGGATATGGTACAGGATTTATACTAGCATGGTGGAGAAGATGTGTTCTTAAAAAAGAAGAATTTGCTGCTTTTGAGAATAGTTTTTATAAATAAACACAATTAACCTTAGCTAAACATGACTAGCCCTATCAAACTAACAATGCATCAATGGGCAGAAGAGGATCGTCCTCGTGAAAAACTAATAAACCAAGGTGCAGAACAATTAACTACAGTAGAACTTATCGCATTATTACTAGGTTCGGGAAATAAAGATGAAAGTGCCGTAGAGCTAGCTCGAAAAATGGTACTTCACTGCAACGAAGACTTAAGCCAGATGGCAAAATGGAGTAGTAGTGAATTTATGGCTTTTAATGGTATAGGAGCAGCCAAATATGCGACTCTAAAGGCGGCTTTAGAGCTAGGTAATAGACGACAAAGCCAAGAAGCTACCCAGAGAAAAACTTATAGATGCTCTACAGATATTTACCAACTCTTCCATCCTATTCTATGCGATGCTGTTCAAGAAGAGTTTTGGATTTTACTTTTAAATCAAGCTTGTAGAATCATTAAACACACACAAATTAGTAGAGGTGGCATTGATGGAACTTATGCCGATGTTAGATCTATTTTAAGAGAGGCTTTAGTACACAGAGCTACTCAGCTTGTACTTATCCACAATCACCCCTCAGGAAACACACAGCCCAGCATTAGCGACAAACAACTTACACAAAAAATCAAAGAAGCTAGTCTAGTTATGAATATTTTACTTATCGATCATCTTATCATCACCGATGGAAATTATTATAGCTTTGCCGACAAAGGTATTCTTTAATTGAAAGAACAACAGCCTCTATTTTCACAAAGATAGAAAATACGTCCATAAACTTTTTACTAAACTAAAGTGTTCCTTAATAAGAAAATCTTTAGCTTTGCCACACTAACTTAGATTATAAGATTATGACAACTAAATTTGAAATAGAACAAAGAATAGTTCAAAGAATAAAAACAGTATATGACCCTGAGATCCCAGTAAACATCTACGATCTGGGCCTAATTTATGAAATCAATGTTTCAGACGACTTAGATGTAGTTATCACAATGACACTAACTGCTCCTAATTGCCCTGCCGTAGACTTTATTTTAGAAGATGTTCACCAAAAAGTGGAATCTATAGAAGGAGTTAAATCTGTAAAAATAGACTTAACATTTGAACCTGAATGGAATAGAGATATGATGAGTGAGGAAGCTCTTCTTGAACTAGGTTTTCTTTAATTCAATATAATTTGGTCAAGAATGAAAAGTGTATACTTCTTATCTGACGCTCATTTAGGTTCGAGAGCTATAAAACACGGAAGAACTCAAGAACGAAAATTAGTACGATTTCTTGATGAAATAAAAGATAAAGCCTCAGCAATATATCTCTTAGGAGATATGTTTGATTTTTGGTTTGAATATAAATATGCAGTACCCAAAGGCTTTACTAGATTTTTAGGGAAAATTTCTGAGCTAACAGATAGTGGTGTCGAAGTACATTATTTTATAGGTAATCATGACATTTGGTGTAATGATTATTTTGAAAAAGAATGTGGAGTCATAATGCATAGAGAACCTTTTACTACTGAAATTAATGGTAAGATATTCTATCTAGCTCACGGAGATGGACTAGGAGACCCAGATAAAGGGTTCCAATTCCTCCGAAAGATGTTTCATAACAAGTTTCTACAAAAATGTTTTTCTGCGATACACCCTAGATGGGGACTGAATTTTGGATTAAACTGGGCCAAGCACAGTAGAGAAAAAAGAGTCAATGGAAAAGACCCTGAATTTATGGGTGAAAACAAAGAGTTTTTAATACGCTACACGAAAGACTACTTAAAAGAACACCCTAATATCAACTTCTTTATTTATGGGCATAGACATATTATGCTAGATTTAATGCTCTCCAGAACAACAAGAGCTACTATTTTAGGAGATTGGATAAACTATTTTTCCTATGCAGTATTTGATGGTGAGCATTTCTTTTTAGAACAATATATTGAAGGAGATTCAGAATTATAAATTATAGGAAATAATTAATAGATAAAAGTCCTGCCACAGCTTTGGAGGGCACTGAAAAAGTCCTTATGAATTAAGTCTTTAAAAAAGCAGCAAATACATTGGTTTGATTACCCGTTATCTGCTGTTTTTTTGTATCTTTAAGTGTAATATTCAAGCACTTATATATTAGTACAACAACAAAAACTTCAGCTAAGCTCATATTCAGATTTGTACGATTTAGTAATTCCTAAAGACAATTTACTTCGTAAAATAAATGAGCTAATCGATTTTACTTTTGTTTATGATGAGCTAGTCGAAAAGTATTGCCATAATAATGGTAGAAATGCGGAAAGTCCCATCCGTATGTTCAAATACTTACTACTCAAAACTATCTATAATATCTCTGATGTCGATGTAGTAGAGCGCTCTGGTTATGATATGTCCTTTAAATACTTTCTAGAAATGACTCCAGAGGATGAAGTTATCAATCCCAGCTCGCTTACTAAATTTAGGAAGCTTCGTTTAAAAGATATAGACCTACTCAATTTATTGATAAGCAAGACTGTTTCCATAGCTATTGAAAAAGGTATTATTCAATCTAAGTCCATTATTGTAGACGCTACCCATACACTTTCCCGCTCCAATCCAATCTCACCAATAGATGTTCTTAAAGAACGAGCTAAACAAGTTCGCAAGGTCGTTTATTCCGTAAATCAAGTAAAGCAAGGAAGTTTACCCCCAAAGAATGAAAACAATGATTTATCAAGTGAACTTGATTATTGTGATAAGCTTGAAAAGGAAATAGGATCAGATCTTGCATTGAGCTCATTGCCCAAGGTTAAGGAGAAGCTCAATCTATTAAAAGAAGCAATTGAAGACACAAAAGATCATTATACGTTATCTAAAGATACTGATGCACGGACAGGTCATAAAAGTTCTGACTCCTCATTCTTTGGATTCAAAACTCATATAGCCATAACAGAAGAACGAATTATTACGGCAGCAACCATCACCTCAGCAGAAAAGGGAGATGGTCCCCAGCTTCCAGAATTATTAAAGATAAGCAAGCAAAATGGAATTCAAGTCAACACAATTATTGGTGATACCGCATATTCAGGAAAGGAAAATTTTAAAATTAGCAAATGAACAAGGTATAAAAGTTGTTGCCAAATTGAATCCAGGGATTACTCAAGGTCATAGGAAGCAAGAAGATAAGTTTGACTACAATAAGGATGCAGGAATGTTCGTATGCCCAGCTGGTCACTTAGCTATTAGAAAAGCACGTCAAGGGAAAAAGAACAGTGGTAAAAATCAAACTTATACATACCTTTTTGATATTGAAAAATGTAAAACTTGTGCTCTTAAAGATGGTTGTTATAAGCCTGGGGCAAAGTCTAAAACTTATGCTGTAACCATTAAATCTGATGAGCACAGAGATCAAATGACTTTTCAGGAATCAGATTACTTTAGAGAGAAGTCAAAACACAGATATAAAATTGAAGCTAAGAATAGTGAACTGAAAAATGTACACGGATATGGCAGAGCCTCTTCCTATGGCATTAAAAATATGCAAATGCAAGGAGCGATGGCTATTTTCGTTGTGAATTTAAAGCGAATACTCAAATTGAATATGTGATTTACTAAGGAGTAGTGCTTTTTTATCGTAAATAGAACCTATTATAGCCTAAATAAAAGACTGTTTTGTGTCCCAAAAACAATCCGTGAGCTTTTAAAAGAAAATCTGGTAAAAGAAAATATTTTCTTTTACCAGATTATTCTTTTGTTAGTACCCATCTAAAACGGAGACTTTTTCAGTGCCCTCCAGCTTTGTAGCAGGACTTTTAGTTTGTGATTAACACAATTCACCCATACAAGATATCCTCAAACTTAATTCATAAAAACCTTCTCTACTTCTGGATTAAGAAGAGAACATATCGGTATCATGATCTCATCATGACACCGACATGTCATCATCATGTCGGTGTCAAAACATATCTAACCCACTTCAAATTGTAAGGGATAGAGAATTTCCATATACTCCAAATAATAGCCCCACCTAAGATAAAACTTAGGTGGGGCTATTATTAATTCTTACTATCTACAAGAAATATGACACTGTATCACTAAGTGTGTAAGTTAAAATAGCTTGGGTTGGATTATCTTTATAATCTGACCCTTTCTTTGTAAATAATTAGGAACTGATTTAAAATAATACCCCAGTTCTTTATGGGCATTGACCACTTCTTAGTGGCCTCCCTAACGGCTAAATATACTGATTTCATCACAGAGTCATCCGTAGGGAACGATAATTTATTCTTGGTATACTTTCTAATCTTACCATTGAGGTTCTCAATTAGGTTGGTAGTATAGATAACTTTTCTTATTTCTAGAGGAAATTCAAAGAAGACAGTAAGTTCGTCCCAGTTCTTTCTCCAACTCTGTATAGCATAAGAATACTTGGATTCCCATTTCACTGATAAATCTTCTAAAGCAGCTGCTGCAGCCTCCTTATTAGGCGCATTATAGATATTCTTCATATCTGTTGTAAACTGTTTCTTATCCTTCCAAACTACGTATTTGCAAGCATTACGCACTTGGTGCACGATGCAGATTTGTGTCTTAGATTCAGGGAAAACGGTACGAATCGTATCGGTAAATCCATTTAAGTTATCCGTTGCAGTAATTAAAACATCTTCAGTTCCACGAGCTTTTAGGTCTGTTAGGACACTCATCCAAAAAGACGAAGACTCATTCTTTCCAAGCCATAAACCTAATACCTCTTTAAGTCCATCACGTCTTAAGCCTACTGCAATATAAATAGTTTTATTAATCACCTTAGAACCTTCTCGTACTTTAAAGACTATACCGTCCATCCAAACGATAAGATATACGGGTTCCAATGGTCGATTCTGCCAAGCTACAATATCAGCTGTTACGGCATCTGTGATACGAGAGATTGTCGCCCCAGAGACATCAAAATTGTACACCTCTCTAATTTGTTCTTCTATATCAGAAACACTCATACCCTTAGCATAAAGAGATACAATAACGTGTTCTAATCCTTCAACCATACTTTTTCGTTTAGGGATAATCATTGGGTTATAGCTCGCATCTCGATCTCTTGGGACTTTGATTTGATCATTACCATAACTAGTCTTAATGGTCTTTGTAGAGTAGCCATTACGACTGTTTTCTTCTTTTCTGTGGCTATGCTTGTCATAATCTAAATGAGCATCTAGCTCTGCTTCAAGCATCTTTTCGATTCCACGCTTTTGAATAGACTTCAGGAAATTTTGGAGTTCTTCTCCTGTTTTAAATTGTTTGAAAAACTCATCAGGGATTAAATCTTCTGTTTTCATAAATGTTTAAGTTTTTTATTAAACAACAACGGCTTGAGTTATTTTGTTACCCAAGCCGGTTGTTTTAACTTACACACTTTATGAGAGGGTGTCAGAAATATTTTTACCACTTGTAACCAGCTGCTTTAGATATATTGTGAGGGATATCAATATTATTCAATCTAGCGTTAAATAATTCAGCTCCAACACCGATAGCAAAAACGGGAACAAAATTTGCTGAATGTGAATGTGAAGCCCAACTTACCATTGCTACTTCATTCATTACTTCTTTCGCTCTCGCAGCCATCGGCTCAGTTTTAGTATACATACTTTCTTCAAAGCCTTGTTTCTTTTGGACAAAACTATGTTCAAACTCATCTCTAAGTTTTCTTTCTTGTTCCCATGTCAGTTTCACCTCTTTCCAGAAACCCATATTTTCTCCTAAGAGCTGCTTCATATCTTCCCAAGTCACATTGTTGTTTTTTTCCTTACGAAGATTACTCATCAAGGTAGACAATTGATTAGCAGACACCTTTTGATATTGTAAAGATTGAAGATTTAAAGCATATTTACCCGTACCCAAAGCAATACCACCTGTCTCATGATCAGCAGTAACTACAATTAATGTTTCTTTAGGGTGCTTTTTATAGAAAGCAAAAGCTTCAGCAATAGCTTCATCCATATCTATTACTTCGTGGAAAACTGTAGCAGCATCATTATCATGACAAGCCCAGTCTATTTTTCCACCTTCAACCATAAGGAAGAATCCTTTATTGTTTTTATAAGATAAATGCTCTATCGCGCTCTGTGTAATTTCTTTTAAAGCCAAATCTCCTGCTTTACGATCAATAGCATAGGGCAAAGCATTTTTATCAGAACCCTCTTTTTGGATTAATATCAATTTTTCATCTCTACTAGATTGCGAATACTCATCTAAGCCACGATACAATTTATACCCTGCTTTTTCAAACATAGGATAAATACTAGGAGCATTTTCCCCTTCAGCATTTTTATCAGGTTTCAAGAAACCAGAACCTCCATAAAAGTCAAAATTTGCAAGAGGTAAATCGTGAGCTATTTCATAATACATTCCTCTGTCAGGTTGATGAGCATAAAATGCAGCAGGAGTAGCATGATCTACACTAACACTAGTTATAACTCCTACCTTTTTACCCGCCTTTTTAGCACGCTCAGCTACACTCGTCAGTTTTTCCTTGTCTTTACCTACACCTATTGCACCATTGTACGTCTTTTCTCCAGTAGCTAAAGCCGTTCCAGCAGCTGAAGAATCAGTTACGGAGTTCGTACGAGAATAAGTATTAACGACACTCATCACAGGAAATTGAGTAAAAATAAGAGGTTTTACTCCAATCATACCTTCTTTTTCGGCAAGATACATTTCCGTCCCATTAACTTGATCTGCTCCCATGCCATCTCCAATAAAGTAAAACACATATTTAGCTTTACCTTGAGCAAAAAGCGAAACAGATACAAACAGGAGAATAAATAAACTTAATGTCTTTTTCATGATTATTTTCGATTATAGTTTGTTTGAAGTTGAGACAAATATACAAAAGCATAAATAAATTAACGCATATACTGTGGAAAACAACCACAACATATGCGTTATACGATATCATGAAGTTTAGCTAGCTAAACGAAACAAAAACTTATAGAATTGTTTTTTTCGAATTACTTATAATACCAGAAAAGTCAACTAAGTTAAATATATCTCTTAAGAAAGAGAGTACTTCAACATAGGTTGCAGACTCGTTCCTTACTTCATTCGCCTCTCTAATTTCCTTTGCACCAAGAGTATAAATTCTAGTATCCTCTTGAATCTTCATCTCACAAATCTTAGACATAATACAACTTTTAACAATTAAACGAATTTGACTTTTTAGGAGTCTTTATTATCTTATTTTGACATCCTTTATCACAAATATAATAAAAACCTTTCGATAAATAACATAATCGAAAGTCATTTTTTATAAAAATTATCATTTTAACCTATTCAGAGAAGTAAATGTTGTAATGTATTTATAATATCACCTATCTAAAAACAATAAACTACTGTATATCAAATACTTATGTAAAACTAATTATAAAATTAATTGTAATACAAATGCAATATATAATAAGGCATAACTTGAGTAGTATCCAAAAGATTCTAGAGATAAACAAACTCTTCCAAGAACTAAAAAGAATGAATTACTTTCGTTTACTTACATTTTTATTTCGATTTAGTTTTATTAATCAAAATAAATCACGTTATTTGTATCACACTAAATTGTTAACCAATGAACCAGAACAATCAAAACACAATAACACCTACCTATGATGTTATCATTATAGGTGGAGGAGCAACAGGAGCTGGTACAGCTAGAGATTGTGCAAAGAGAGGACTTAAAACCTTACTCTTGGAACGTTTCGATATAGCATCAGGTACCACAGGTAGAAATCACGGACTATTACATAGTGGAGCACGTTATGCTGTAACCGATAAAGAATCTGCAGTAGAGTGTATTAAAGAAAACATGATACTTAAAAGAGTAGCACGCCACTGCATTGACAAAACTGATGGTTTATTCCTAAGCTTACCCGAAGATGATTTAGAATATCAAAAAACTTTCGTTCAATCTTGCTTAGAAGCAGGAATAAAAGCTGAAGTTATAGATCCGAAACAAGCTTTATTAATGGAGCCCTCAGCAAACCCTACATTAGTGGGCGCTGTAAAGGTCCCCGATGGCTCTGTAGACCCCTTTCGATTAACCGCATCCAATGTTATTGACGCAAAAGAACATGGAGCAGACTTAAAAACTTATCATGAGGTAGTAGGACTTTTAAGAGAACAAGATCGTATTGTAGGAGTAAAAGTTCTAGACCACCGTACAAAAGAGATATATGAAATCCATAGCCAGCTAGTAGTGAATGCTGGAGGTATATGGGGACAGCACATTTCGGAATATGCAGATTTAAAAGTACGCATGTTCCCAGCAAAAGGTTCATTGCTGATTTTTGGACACCGTGTTAATAATGTAGTTTTAAACAGATGTCGTAAACCAGCAGATGCAGATATCCTTGTACCAGGGGATACTATTGCACTAATAGGTACAACTTCTACAAGAGTACCATATGATCAAATAGACAATATGCATGTTACTCCAGATGAAGTAGATTTACTTCTTAGAGAAGGAGAAAAACTAGCACCTATTTTGTCACAAACTAGAATATTAAGAGGCTATGCTGGTGTAAGACCACTTGTAGCGGCTGATGATGATCCTGATGGAAGAAAAACAAGTCGTGGAATTGTGCTATTAGATCATGAAGAAAGAGATGGATTGAAAGGATTTATCACCATTACTGGAGGTAAGTTAATGACCTATCGCTTAATGGCCGAATGGGCTACTGATTTAGTTTGCAAGAAATTAAACATAGATAAGAAATGTACTACTGACGAAGATCTACTTCCGGGCTCAAGAGAAACAAAAGAAGAAATATCTAAAAAGATTGTTTCTATGCCACACACTGTAAAAGAAGCTGCTATTTATCGTCATGGAGATATGGCTGAAAAACTTTCAGGAAATACCGAAAGAGACAATAGCCTCGTTTGTGAGTGTGAAGAAATATCGGTAGGTGAAGTGAATTATGCTTTAAAAGAACTTGATGTACACAATTTAGTGGATTTAAGAAGACGTACTAGAGTTGGTATGGGTACTTGCCAGGGTGAGCTTTGTGCTTGTAGAGCAGCAGGATTAATGAATAAATCTACTGGAGCATGCCCAACCAAAGCCAAAGCAGATTTATCATCATTCCTTAATGAAAGATGGAAAGGAATATACCCAACCGCATGGGGAGAAGGATTAAGAGGCAGTGAATATACAGCTTGGATTTATGAAAGTGTTTGCGGATTGTCGGACTCTAAAATCGTTAACCAATGAGATTTGATACAGTAATAATAGGAGGAGGATTAGCAGGATTAATCTGTGGTATAAAATTATGTCAGCAAAATAAGAAATGTGCTATAGTGTCTGCTGGTCAAAGTGCTATTCATTTTTCTTCAGGTTCTTTTGATTTGCTAAATAATTTACCAGATGGGACAGCTGTACAACAACCTATAGAAGAAATAGATAAATTAGTAACACTAAACAACCTTCACCCATATAGTAAATTGGGGAAAGAGTTATTTGCAAATTTGACTCAAGAGGCCGAAACTTTTTTAAGAGAATTAGGAATTCCTTTATTGGGCTCAACTCAAAAGAATCATTATCGCATATCACCTTTAGGAGAAGTTAAATCAACTTGGTTATCAGTAAATCCTTTTGCTACCACGAAAGAAAGCAAAAAACTCCCATGGGAAAAAGTAGCAATTTTCAATATGAGTGGCTTTCTTGATTTTTACCCTGAATTCATAGCTAGTGCATTACTAAAACTAGGCACAAAAAGCAAAATAACTGAATTTACACTTGAAAGCCTAGATAGACTTCGCAGAAACCCAAGCGAACTGAGATCTAGTAACATCACCAACGTGATGGATCGCTTAAACGATAAAGAATTCAACGAATTAGTTCATATTCTTAAAGAGGGAAGTAAAGATGCAGAAGCTATTCTATTCCCAGCGATATTAAGCTTAGACAATGACCAAATCATCCAAGATTTAGAAGAAAAAGTAGGCAAACCCATATTCTTACTACCTACACTCCCACCATCTGTAATTGGTATCAAGATACAGCAGTTTTTGCATGAAGCTTACACCTGTTTAGGAGGTGTATATATGCTAGGTGACAACATCGTAAAAGGAGATATTAAAAACAATAAACTCGAAAAAGTTTATAGCTTCAACCATGGAGATATACCTTTCCATGCTAATAATTTTGTTTTAGCAACAGGGAGCTATTTTAGCCAAGGATTGGTTGCTAGTAGAGATAAAATATATGAGCCCATCTTCAACTTAGATGTGAACCATATTGATCATAGAGAAGAATGGTACGACAATAACGTATTCAACGCTCAACCCTACATGTCTTTCGGAATCAAAACCAACAACGATTTTCAAGGGCAAATAAAAGGACAATCTCTAGACAATCTATACATTATAGGAGCAGGACTAGAAGCATTCAACGCCATAAAGGAAGGATGTGGAGCTGGTGTTTCAATTCTAACTGCTCTTCATGTAGCAAACACTATACTTAGAAAATAAGAAGCATATGAAACTCCAAGAATATAATATAAGTAACAATAACTTTGAGCAATGCATTAAATGTACAATTTGTACTGTATATTGCCCTGTAGCAAAAGTAAATCCCAACTACCCAGGCCCCAAACAAGCCGGACCTGATGGAGAGCGTTTACGCTTAAAAAAAGCTGATTTTTATGACGAGGCTTTGAAGTACTGTCTTAATTGTAAGCGATGTGAAGTAGCATGCCCATCCAATGTAAAAATCGGGGATATCATTCAATCAGCTCGTATTAAATACAGCAAGAAAAAGCCAAAACTAAGAGATATGCTATTGGCTAATACTGATATTATGGGAACATTAGCTACTCCATTTGCTCCTATCCTAAACCCTATATTAGGGTTAAAAGCGACCAAAGTAGTCCTAGATAAAACTCTTAAGATTGATCATCACAGAACATTTCCTAAGTATGCATTTGGAACTTTTGAATCATGGTATAAAAAGAATGCTCAAAAAGAACAAGATAAATATACTGATCAAGTAAGTTATTTCCATGGTTGTTATGTAAACTACAACAATCCACAGTTAGGTAAAGATATGATTAAGGTATTTAATGCATTAGGTATCGGTGTACAACTACTTAGCAAAGAAAAGTGTTGTGGTGTTGCCTTAATTTCAAATGGATTAATTAACCAAGCTAAGAAGCAAGCTAACGTTAACATTTCAGCAATTAGAGAATCAGTATTAGAAAAGAAGCGCCCTGTAGTAGCCACTTCATCTACTTGTACCTTTACTATTCGAGATGAGTATCCTCACTTATTAAACATAGACAATAAAGATGTTAAAGACCAAGTAGAGCTAGCTACTAGATATATCTATCGCCTGCTAAGCCAATCAGATAAAAAGCTTAAAGTAGGGAATAAAAAAATAAAAGTAGCTTATCACACACCTTGCCATATGGAAAAATTAGGCTGGGCATATTACTCTATTGAGCTATTAAAATTGATTCCTAATATTGAATTAACAGTATTAGACTCTAACTGCTGCGGTATAGCAGGAACATACGGATTTAAGAAAGAAAATTATAAAACTTCACAAGATATCGGTGATCCATTATTTAGACAGATTGAAGAAAGTGATATTGATTATGTAGTCACCGACTGTGAAACCTGTAAGTGGCAAATTGAGATGTCTACTAGTGCGAAATGCGAACATCCCATTTCGATTTTAGCAAAAGCACTAGAAGACTAGTAAAAACAAAAGCAGTGAAATTTCACTGCTTTTGTTTTTGTATCGTATAGAGAGAACTTATTTACACTAATGTAACTTCTATTCCCATCTCACGAATCATTTCTACCATGTGAGCGGGAGCATTTGTATCTGTAATGATTTGATGTATATTATTAAAATCACAAATCTTACAAAAACCTCTTTGTCCAAACTTTGATGAATCGGTTAGCACAATAACTTTATCCGAAACTTCTATCATTTTTTGATTGATATAAGCTTCATTCATATTACTTGTAGTTAATCCGTAATTTAAATCAATACCATCTACTCCTATGAAAAGCTTATTACAAGCTAAAGTTCCTAATATTTGTTCGGCATAATGTCCAATAACAGAAACCGAGTTTTTTCTCATACTGCCTCCTAATTGTACTACCTCTATATTGGGGTGATAGCAAAGAGTTAACGATACTTTCACAGAAGAAGTTATAGCTGTTAAATGTTTTTGCATATCAATGTGATTAGCAAAAGTAAGAAGTGTAGTTCCTGACGCAATAATAATCTTATCATTGGGCTCTAACATATTATTTGCAGCTTCAGCGATGCGTCTTTTCTCCTCAATATAAAGTTTCTCTTTTTCATCGACGTGTCTATCTGTAATTAAGGAACTTAGCGCACTTGCACTACCATGATTACGAATCAAAAGTTTCTTACTTTCTAGCAATCGCAAATCTTTTCGAATCGTAACTTCCGAAACATCAAGATTTCTACTTAAATCTTGTACTTTGACAAAGCCATCCTTCTTTAATTCGTCAAGAATATACTTATGTCTTTGAGCAATATTTCCCATATCAAACAGTGTTATAGTATTAGTATCTAACGCTTTATGTGAATAATCTTATACTTATAAAAGCAAATAAAAGCATTTTACTTGCCCTATTTTTATGTTTATATCAAAGTTACACTTTTATTTTATAAAAACGAAAATAGAAATACAAATAATTACACAATCCGAAAGCATAATAGAATATTCAAAACTCAATATGTTGCGATATTCAAAAATATACTTTCGATATATTACTTTTATTTACGATTTTGCTTGTTAATATAAATTTGATTTTCTACATTTGAGGTAGTTAACCTCTAACAATGTATTGATATGAAGCGAAGTGATCAAATTAATAAGATCGCGAATCCCGAAACATTATGGGATGTCTTAATTATCGGTGGCGGTGCTACTGGATTAGGCTTAGCGGTCGATGCTGCTTCACGCGGATATAAGACTTTATTACTAGAACAACATGATTTTGCTAAATCGACATCTAGCCGAAGTACCAAATTAGTACATGGTGGAGTTAGATATTTAGCACAAGGCGATGTTAGCTTAGTTATTGAAGCTTTACGCGAGAGAGGCCGATTGAAACAAAATGCTCCTCATCTATTTAAGAGTCAACGGTTCATCATCGGAAACTATAAGTGGTGGGAAAAACCTTTCTATACAATAGGACTGACAGTCTATGATATTCTCTCTGGTTCAAGAACCTTGGGAAGGTCTAAACCTCTTAAAAAGAATACAGTTCTAAAAGAAATTCCTCAAATTAAACAATCAAACTTAAAAGGTGGAGTAGTTTACTATGACGGGCAATTTGATGATGCACGTTTAGCTATTAATCTTCTACAAACAGCAATAGAACATGATGCTACTGCCGCAAATTATATAGAAGTTACTTCTTTAACAAAAAACACAAATGCCACACTCAATGGGGTTACAGCGATTGATAAAATAACCAATCAAGAATTTACGATAAAAGCAAAATCAATTATTAATGCTACAGGCATTTTTGTAGATAAAATACTACAAATGGATACGCCTGAGGATGATAATATTGTACGCCCTAGCCAAGGTGTTCATTTGGTTGTAGATCAATCATTTCTAGGAGGGGACTCTGCAATTATGATTCCAAAAACCAGTGATGGCCGTGTTTTATTCGGAGTTCCATGGCACGGGAAAGCCATCTTAGGAACTACTGATACTCCCCTAAAGGAGTTTGTTCTTGAGCCAGTAGCACTTGAAGAAGAAGTAGACTTTATACTGAAAACGGCTGGTCAATACCTAGAGAAACAGCCAACCAAAGAAGATGTATTATCGGTGTTTGCTGGACTAAGACCACTTGCTGCTCCTAAAAAAGGTAGTAATTCAACAAAAGAAATATCAAGAAGTCATAAAATAATAGCTTCTGATAGTGGATTAGTGACAGTAACAGGAGGAAAATGGACTACTTATAGAGAGATGGCTGAAGAAACCTTAGATAAAGCTATTGAGGTATGTCACCTCGAAAACAAAGCGTGTGTTTCTAAAAATTTAAGGATTCATGGATACCAAACGACAACAGATCACTCTAACTTTAGCTATGTATATGGGTCTGATTTAAAAAAGATTCAAGAACTTTGTGATAATCAACCCGAACTAAGAGATACTCTTCACCCTCGTTTTGACTTTATAAAAGCAGAAGTTGTATGGGCTGTACACCATGAAATGGCACTTACAATTGAAGATGTCCTTGCTAGACGGCTCAGAGCTCTATTCCTTGACGCCAGGGCAGCAATAGACATTGCACCAAAAGTCGCAAGCATTATGGCTAAAGAAATGAATAAAGACAAAGATTGGGAAAACCAACAAATAAATGATTTTATCGAATTAGCTCAAAACTATCTGCTAACTCCGTATAAACCTAAAAAATAAATATAGAACTAAATTAATACCTTAATTTAATACAAGTATGGAAAAGTACATTTTAGCATTCGACGCAGGGACTACAAGTTCCAGAGCAATTGTTTTTAATCACTCAGGTGAAATATGTTCTGTTGCTCAAAAAGAATTCACCCAATATTTTCCACAAAGTGGATGGGTAGAACATGATCCTCACGAAATTTGGTCTTCATTAGCCTCTGTTGCAGCAGAAGCTATCACCAAAATAGGTATCAATGGAAAATACATTGCAGGTATTGGTATTACCAATCAACGTGAAACTACTATCGTATGGGATAAAGCAACAGGTGATCCTATCTACAATGCTATTGTTTGGCAAGACCGTAGAACAGCTGAGTATTGTGATAAATTAAAAGAAGCAGAACTTATTCCTTTTATTAAAGACAAAACAGGTCTTATTATTGATGCTTATTTTAGTGCTACTAAAGTTAAATGGATTTTGGACAATGTTGAAGGAGCACGTGAAAGAGCAGAAAAAGGAGAACTAGCATTCGGTACAGTAGATAGCTGGATCGTTTGGCAATTAACACGTGGAGAAAGACATGTTACTGATGTTACCAATGCATCTCGAACAATGTTATTCAACATTCACACTTTGGAATGGGATAAAGACCTACTTAAATTGTTTGATATACCTGAAGCAATGCTTCCTGAAGTAGCATCATCAAGTGAAATTTATGGTCATACAAAAACTACAATTTTTGCTCATAAAGTTCCTATTTCAGGTATAGCAGGTGACCAGCAAGCAGCTTTATTTGGACAAATGTGTATTGAACCAGGTATGGTTAAAAACACATACGGAACTGGTTGCTTTATCTTAATGAACACAGGAGAAGAACCTGTAATTTCAAAAAACAACTTAGTTAGTACTATTGCATGGAAAATAGGCAATAAAGTTACCTATGCATTGGAAGGTAGTATTTTCATGGGAGGGGCAATTGTTCAATGGCTTCGTGATGGTCTAGGAATCATTAAATCTTCATCAGAAATAGAAGAATTGGCACGTAAAGTACCTGATTGTGGAGATGTATACTTTGTTCCTGCATTAACAGGTTTAGGCGCTCCATATTGGGATCAATATGCTCGTGGTACTATTGTTGGATTATCCAGAGGTACTACAGCAGCACATATTGCTAGAGCAGCCCTTGAAGGTATAGCTTATCAATCTATGGACGTAATTAATGCCATGATCTTAGACGCAGGTATCGGTCTTAAAGAACTTCGTGTTGACGGTGGTGCATCTAGAAACAATCTATTAATGCAATTCCAATCCGATGTACTAGCACAAACAGTTATTCGCCCTCATACGATAGAAACAACAGCTTTAGGTGCAGCATATTTGGCTGGTCTAGCTGTAGGCTTCTGGGAAAATATTGATGAAGTTAAAAAACAATGGACTGTTGATAGCACATTTGAACCAGATGCTCAACACGACATGCAGTTAGCTAAACGCAAATGGGCAGCAGCAATTTACCGTTCACAAGACTGGGTAAAATAAGATTAACCTATCTAATACTATAAATAATATGGACTCAAGATTTATTCTCGAATTTTTCGGGACAGCAATGCTTATACTCCTAGGTGACGGGGTAGTAGCAAACAATTTATTAAAAGGAACAAAAGGTCAGAATGCTGGCTGGATAGTAGTAACATTTGCATGGGGGCTAGCAGTATTTGTAGGCGCTTATGTTGCAGGTGACTCGGGTGGACACTTAAACCCCGTTGTTACTCTCGGCTTATATATGGCTGGCTTATTTGATGGAACTATTAGCACTGTTATTGGATATACTATAGCACAACTTCTTGGTGGTTTTTTAGGAGCATGCTTAGTTTATTTAGTCTACAAACCTCATTTTGACAAAGAAGAAAGTGCAGATAAAAAACTTTGGGTGTTCTGTACAGCTCCAGAGATAAGAAGCCCCTTCTATAACTGTGTAGCGGAAGCCATTGGTACTTACGTACTTATTATGGGTATATACCTTGCAGGAGGAGCTAAAATAGCTGGCCCTTTCCCTGTAGCTATGGTAATCGTTGTCATTGGTATGTCATTAGGTGGTCCTACTGGATATGCGATCAACCCTGCTCGTGACCTTCCTCCTCGTATCGCTCACGCATTACTACCTATTAAAGGCAAAAGAGATAGTGACTGGGGTTATGCATGGGTACCAATTGTTGGTCCTATCATAGGTACATTACTTGCCGTAGGTACTTACATGCTTTTTACTAATTATGCAATTATTTAATCTAAACACAAAACGACAATGAAAACTAAATATTGTTTTTTAACACTCCTTTTAGCTCTGTTCTGTATCCCTGGATTTTCTCAAGAGCTTACAGATGCGCCAATCGACTTCTCTCTACAAGTTAAAAACATGCACTTATTGAGAGGGCAACAAGTAACTAATGCAGCTTTAGCAGATGTTGATATTCATGTATTTGATAAAAACAAAATGTTTAAAGCAGGTTTATGGGGTGCAGCTAGTTTCAACGGAGTATATAGAGAATTTGATTATTACGTAAGCTTTGAAAAAGCTGGATTCAGCATAGCTTTATGGGATATTTATAATTTCTCTACTAATGAAACAGGTTGGAATCACGATAAAGTATTTAATTATAGTGCAAGAGAAACAGGACACTTTCTAGACTTAGCAGTAGCTTATCAATTTCAAGGAAAATTTCCTTTAAAAATAAGTTGGGCAACTGTTTTATTTGGTCGTGATAGAGGAGGTTTTGATCTAAATACAAAAAATAGATATTCTACTTATGTTTCTCTAGACTGCCCTGTACTTCGTCACCATGTTGTTAACTTAGACTTTGGTATTGCAGGAGCGTTTGCTCTAGACAAATACTCAGGAACAAAAGCTAACTTCTATGGAGATACAGCAGGTATCGTAAATGTAAATATGACTGCGTCAAAAGTGTTGAATATTGGTAAGTTTAAACTTCCAGTATCTGCAATGGCTATGTGGAATCCTATGCAAAACATCGCTAATATTCAAGTAGCATTTGACCTATTCTAGTTTGTAATTATAAGTTTCATGTTTAATAAGATTGTTAGTTAATGAAAAAGCCCATCGAATTCGATGGGCTTTTCTTATTTATCACAACAAAACGAATTCATTGTGTTATATTATAAACAAAACCATATTATAGGTTTAAAAGAGTCTTAGTATCAAAAGCAATCATATATTCCTCATCTGTAGGAATAACAGCTACTTTAACTCTAGAATTATCTGAGCTGATAATCTTTTCATCACCTCTTACTTTATTCTTCTCTGCATCTAGTTCAACACCTATGAATTGTAAACCATCACAAGCAATTGCTCTACATTCTGGAGAATTTTCACCTACTCCACCAGTAAAGATAATAGCGTCTACACCACCTAAAGCTGCAGCATAAGCTCCAATATATTTCTTAATTCTATAGAAATACATTTCTTTACCAAGAATAGCACGATCGTTGCCACTATCAGCAGCAGCATCAATCTCACGCATATCAGAAGACACCCCTGATATACCTAAGATACCACTTTTCTTATTAACAAGTGAAGAAACACCAGCTGAATCAAGATTTTCTTTATCCATTAAGAATGTTAATGCACCAGCATCGATATCTCCAGAACGTGTACCCATCATCAAACCTTCAACAGGAGTTAGTCCCATTGATGTATCAACAGATTTTCCATTTAATACAGCAGTTATAGAGCCTCCGTTACCAATATGGCAAGTTATGATTTTATTATTTTTAGGATCTAATCCTAAAGTTTCAATCGCACGCATACTTACATAACGATGGCTTGTACCATGGAAACCATAACGACGCACACTATATTTCTTATAATATTCATAAGGTAGAGCATACATAAATGCATGTCTTGGCATAGATTGATGAAATGCAGTATCAAAAACTCCTACTTGTGAAATTTTTGGTAATAATTTACTAATTGTAGCTACACCTTTCAGATTGGCTGGGTTGTGCAAAGGAGCTAAATCTGAACATTGCTCAACTTGACGAATTACTTCATCATTGATAATGACAGATTGGTTGAATTTTTCACCTCCATGTACTATACGATGTCCCACAGCTTTGATTTCATCTAAAGATGAAATACAGCCATACTCCTTGCCTACTAATGTTTCAAGAATAAACTCAATACCAATGGTATGTTCTGGTATCGCTTTCTCTAATACTACTTTTTCTCCTGATGGTAATGTAAACTTCAAAAAAGAACCAGGAAGTCCTATTTTTTCAATTCCCCCTTGAGCTGCTACTGAAGCATTGCTCATATCAAACAGTTTGTACTTAATCGATGAACTTCCACAGTTCAACACTAAAATCTTCATGTTATAGTATTTGTATTTATAAGGTTAGTTATTTTTTATTATTAGCTGCAATAGCTTGATTTGCAGTAATAGCTACCATCGTATAAATATCGCTAATAGAACAACCTCTTGAAAGATCATTAACTGGTGAAGCAATACCTTGTAAAATAGGACCAACTGCTTCAGCATTCCCTAAACGTTGTACCAACTTATATGATATATTTCCTACTTCAAGATTTGGAGCTATTAAAACATTCGCATGACCAGCTATTATAGACCCTGGAGCTTTACTTTCTCCAATTGATGGAACTAAAGCCGCATCAGCTTGCAACTCGCCGTCTAGTTGAATATGGGGTGCTTTCGCTTTAGCTAGTTTTACTGCTTCAACCACTTTATCTACAGCTTCACTTTTTGCTGAACCTTTAGTAGAAAAGCTTAATAAAGCAACTTTAGGCTCATCTATACAACCTACTACTTTAGCTGTTTCTGCTGTAGTTATAGCAATTTCTGCTAATTGTTCTGCTGTTGGATCTGGAGTTACGGCAACATCACTCATCAACAATAGACCATTTTTACCATAATCTGGAGCTTTAGTTAGAAGTAACATCGCGCCAGAAACAGTACTTATACCAGGAGCAGTCTTTATAATTTGTAGTGCAGGGCGAAGTACATTACCAGTTGTGTTTCGAGCACCAGCCAACTGTCCATCAGCATCACCATTCTTTATCATTAAGCAACCATAATAAAGAGGATCAAGCACTTTTTCACGAGCCTCTTCTATAGTCATACCTTTTTTCTTACGCAACTCACAAAGTAACTGAGCGTACTCTTCTTTCTTAGGAGAGTTTTTGGGATCAATAATAGTTGCTTTATCAATATTACCTAAACCCCATTTTTTTGACAATGCGTGAATCTCATCAGAATCACCTAGAAGAATTAGATCAGCAATACCATCAGTTATAACCTGATTAGCAGCTTTAAGCGTACGTTCTTCTGTACCTTCTGGTAGGACGATACGTTGACGCTTTGCTTGTGCACGCTTTACGATCTCATTAATTAAACTCATGATTATATTTTTTATTACAATTAATAGAAAAGATTTATTCTCCACAAAAATACACAATATTGCTATATCTACATTACAATTATCATAGTTTTATACAAAGTCCTAGATATTGACACAAAAATAGGCAAGCAATTCTTCTAAAGGTATTAACAAATAATTACAATTTAGCTAAATGAAGAAATTTTATTAAAACAGAACAGCGTTTTATATTTTTATATACCTTTGTGCCGTTTTCAAAAAAGGTATATATATGATACGGCAATGTGCCATTCTTTTCGGCTGTTTAGCCTTAGGTGAACTAGTGGTTTACCTTACTGGGATAAAACTCCCATCGAGCATAATAGGAATGCTCTTTCTTACACTATTTTTACGATTGGGTTGGATTAAATTACATTGGGTGCAAGGTATGTCCGACTTTCTGGTAGCGAATTTAGGATTTTTCTTCATCCCTCCAGGAGTTGCATTAATGTGCTATTTGGATATTATTCAAGCACAATTTTGGCCAATAGTTATTGCTACACTTATTAGTACCATCGTGGTGTTAGTTATCACAGGATGGGTTCACCAATTAATGCGTAAAATCAAATGAATTTTCTAGAAAATCAGTTTTTTCTTCTCGCAGTTACATTCACTTTATTCTTCTTTGCAAAACTGCTACAGAAGCGTACTCACATCTTACTTTTAAATCCTATTCTTATTACAATAGCAGTACTTATTGTCTTTCTTAAGACATTTAATATAAGCTACGAAACTTATAACGAGGGAGGTAAATTAATTGAGTTTTGGCTAAAACCTGCGGTTGTAGCATTAGGAGTTCCTCTTTATCTTCAGCTAGAAACTATTAAGAAACAATTTATTCCTATTCTAGTTTCTCAATTTGCTGGGTGTGTTATAGGTGTAGTAACTGTAGTTTGGATTGCTAAACTAATGGGTGCTAGCCATGAAGTAATACTCTCATTAGCTCCAAAATCTGTAACTACACCGATTGCTATGGAGGTAACTAAATCTTTGGGAGGAATACCTTCGCTTACAGCGGCTGTTGTTGTTTGTGTAGGATTACTAGGTGCAATTCTGGGATTCAAAGTAATGCAACTAATGAAGGTTAGTAGCCCTATAGCTCAGGGACTATCTATCGGAACCGCTGCTCATGCTGTTGGAACCTCTACAGCTATGGAAGTGGGAAGAAAATATGGGGCTTATGCTAGCCTTGGGCTAACGCTAAATGGCATTCTAACCTCTATTCTTACGCCTACCATATTAAGACTTATGGGATTCTTATAACAAAAACACGTTTTGATTGTTATTATTGATGATTAAAAACGTTATAAGAATTTTATGATAGCATTTAAAGATATTGAAATATCTGATAAAGATACCATTACCAAATTTACAATGAAAAGTAATAGGCGTAATTGCGACCTATCCTTTTCTAACTTATGCAGTTGGAGATTCCTCTATGATACCCAGTTTGCCATTGTCGATGGCTTTTTAGTCTTCAAATTTTGGGTTGAAGGAGAATTAGCCTATATGATGCCTGTAGGTGAGGGTGATTTAAAAAAAGTTATTAAGGACCTCATACAGGACGCTAACGAAGAGCAACAACCTTTTAGGATGCTAGGTGTATGTAGAGGAATGCAAGCCGATTTAGAGGAAATACTACCTAATAAATTTGCGTTTGCTACAACACGTAATTATGCAGATTATATCTATCTAAGAACAGATCTAGCCACTTTGAAAGGGAAAAAATTTCAATCAAAAAGAAATTTTACAAACCGTTTTAAGAGAGAACATCCTAACTACGAATATACTCCAATCACATCAGATAATATTGACGAATGTCTCATATTAGAAGAAAAATGGTGTAAAGAGAATAATTGCGATGAGTATGAAGGTACTGGAAATGAAAGAAGAGCATTGACTTTCGCTCTTAAAAATTTCGAAGCTCTTGGATTAACAGGAGGACTACTACGAGTAGATGGCAAAATTGTTGCCTTTACATTTGGTATGCCAATCAACTACGATACATTTGGTACCCATGTAGAAAAAGCTGACACCTCTATTGAAGGAGCTTATGCAATGATTAATATGGAATTTGCTAATCATATTCCTGAGCAATATGTATATATTAATAGAGAAGAAGATTTAGGAATTCCTGGATTAAGGAAAGCCAAATTATCTTATAATCCAGAAATTATCTTAGAAAAAAGTATGGTAAACCTACTTAAAGATGAACCTGTCGAACTAATAAACTGGTAACTATGAAAAAGAAGGAAAAGGCTAAAGAATTATGGGAGATTTGCTTCAATGATAATCCCCTTTTTACAGAATTATACTTTCAAAAACGCTACACAGATGAAAATACTATTTCCATCATGGATGGTGAACGTATGACTTCAGTGCTACAACTCTTGTCTTATCCTTTCAAGTTCCATGGACAAATAGTACCCTCTTCCTATATTTCTGGAGCATGTACACATCCAGATTATAGAAAGAAGGGCATTATGCATCAGCTATTGGAGAAAAGCTGTAAGCAATTACAAGATAAAAACATCCCAATCTGTACCCTAATTCCAGCTAATGATAATTTATTCATTTATTACCAGAAGTCAGGTTTTGAAACTGTATTTTTCAACACAGCCTACAACCTAGATTTACCAAAGGAAAAAAAAGATAGCGATATCGTTGTAACATTTTATGATCAATTTAACCAAAAGAGTTACAATTACTTTGACAAAATAATGAATGAAATTCCTGCAGTTATATTACATACAAAAGAAGACTTCGAAGTAATATTGGCAGATCTTCGCTTAGCTCAGGGTCAAGTTTTCACTGCCCATAAAGGAAGAGATATTGTAGGTATTGCACTAGCTTATTACGATACGGAAGATAAATCCATACACGTTAATGAAATTCTTGCTGATAGTAGAGCTATCCAACACGAGCTTTTTTACACCATGTATAAGTACTTTGGTACTAAATCCTTATATGTCATATCTCCTCCCTTAAGCAATAAAAAGGAAAAGTTTGGTATGTTACGTATCATACAAGTCAAACCAATACTAGAAATATTTGCAAAAGCATTACCTAAATGGAAAGATGAATTCTTTGTAGAAGATCCTTTATTAAGCAAAAATGAAGGCTTTTATACTATAAAAGAAGGAATTGTTTCTTTTAAAAAGACAAAAAAGCAAGAAACCCATACAGTGCTTAGCATAAATGAATTAGCCACCAAGCTATTTATGAACCTAGAGCCTTATATGAGTTTAATGCTTGATTAAGATATATCATTAGTGGGTTATTTCATTATAGCCCACTAAAATCCACATTATCAAAAACCAATGAAGGTATTCTCCAAGAAGAAGACAACTTAGGATCGTTCCCCACACCGATTAGTGAAGCCCAAAGAGTAATTAGATTACCCGTAATATTCATTTCAGAAATAGGTTGGGTCAATCTTCCGTGTTCTATTAAAAAACCTTCTACTCCGAAAGAAAAATCTCCCGTTGAACTATTTGAGTTTCCACCGTTAAAAGCAGTTACCAATATCCCTTTATCTAGTGATGAAATTAATTCTTCTAGATTATTGGGTCCCAATTTCATTTCAAGGAGTGAAGGCCCACTTATTGTGGGTGTAATACCCATTTTATTACCTACATAAGTATCTATAAAGTAAGTATTCAATACTCCCTCCGTAAAAATCTCTCTCGTCTGAGTTGCTACTCCTTCCCCATCAAAATAACGAGCCCCACTTGCCCTTTTTATATGAGGTCTATCATAAAGAGTAAATAAACTACTTCCTATTTTTTCATTTAATTTATCTTCTAAAAAAGAGTTTTTCTGCTGCAAGGCATTCCCATAAGTAGCTCCTAAAAGAGGAGATAACAAACGAGAAGAAGTGAGTGAATCAATAAGCATTGTATATTTACCAGATTTTACCTTTTTCTGTCCCAGCTTTCGTAAGGTTCTTTCTAGTGCCTTAGCTCCAATTCCATTCGTATTGAGATCAGAAAAATAAATAGCAGAGTCATACCAAAAATCAGAAGGCCTGGCTTCTCCTTCTCCTTTAATGCTTACACTTGAAGAAACATTATACCAAGAGCGATCCGTTTCACCTTCAAAACCGTTACTTGTTATTTGATAAACTGAACTAGAACCATCGGAGTAACTAGAAGAAACAGATAATATTCGATTGTCTTTTCCCAAGATTTCATGAGCTACTTTCTTTGCTATAGCTACTTTTTCATCAGGGTGAATATTTTCAAATGAATTATCATAAAGTTGTAGATTCGGCAAATCCCCTTTGTAGTATCTATCAGATGTGGGAAGAGTTCTAGCTTTATCCACAGCTAAATAACGAGTAGCCTCAATGCCTGTTTTTATAAATTGTTCTAATTCTTTTTTATCCAATCTATTTGTTGAAAAAGAACCAAACCTACCATCTACATATAAATGAAAACCAAGAGCCATCTCTGAGGCCTGCTCTAAGGTTTCTATCTTTGCATCACGTAAGGAGTAGCTCGAATTTACTCCTTCTTGAAGTATTACTTTTGCAGACTGACAGCCATTTTTCAAGGCAAAATCCATAGCCCATTCAGAGAGCTTTTTATATTCTGTTGATATCATAACATTTTTCTTTTAAAGGTTTAACTTTCTCCACCAACGGTCAGTTTACTAACAAGTGCAGAGGGCATTCCACAGGTAACAGGACAAGACTGTCCATCCTTACCACACGTCCATGTACCATTATCAATAATATCATTGTCAGCAACCATCGTTATATCAGCTAAAGCTTTTGGTCCATTTCCAATAATATTGATATCCTTAATAGGTTGGGTGAGTTTCCCGTTTTCTATCAAGAATCCCGATTTTACAAAGAAAGTAAAATCTCCTGCACCAATTTGAACTTGTCCATTGGTAAATTGGTTTACATAAACACCCTTTTTTACAGATGCTATAATATCTTTTTCTTTATAGTTTCCAGGCTCCATATAAGTAGCACGCATCCTAGGTATAGGCATGCTACGAAATGATTCTCTTCTACCATTTCCTGTTGGTTCTACACCATAATGCTTTGCACTAATTCTATCATGCAGATAGCTTGTTAAGACACCTTCTTTAACAATATAAGTTTTTTGACCTTCAACGCCTTCATCATCTATATTTACAGATCCTCTGTTGTAGAGTATAGTACCATCATCAATCACAGAAATATGTTTATTACATACTTTCTTATTCAACTGATTTGCAAAAATAGAGGTATTTTTTCTATTGAAATCAGCCTCAAAAGCATGTCCTATAGCTTCATGCAACAATATACCCGAACCACCAGCTCCCATAACGACAGGCATCTCTCCGCCTTTAGGTTTGATAGCTTTAAATGACAGAGAAGTATTTTCAACGGCTTCTCTAGCCACGATATCCATTAAATCTTGGGTAAGAAACTCAAAGCCTCTTCGATATGATCGTGAAGCATATCCATTCTCAGTTCTATCTCCTTCTTTCATTACGCAGAAAGCTGTAAAAGAAACCATCGGTCTATAATCGTAATAACTCACTCCTTCTGAGTTACAGAATAAAATATGAGAAGTGTTATCTGAAAGTGAAGCGACAACCTTAATAACACGATTATCCAACGAGAATATTTTTTCATTTACCTTTTGAAGGTAAGGTATTTTATCTTTTAATATAACCTGCTCCCAGGGAGAAGTGACAGGATAGTAATTTTCTTTTATTACTTTTTCAGTCAATGCAACTGGATCAACTTTTCTACTACCTTGAGCAATACGAGCTGCTGTACGAGCTGCCTTCAACATTTCTTCTAATGTAATATGTTCTACATAGGCATATCCGGTTTGATCTCCAGACACAACACGTATCCCTACTCCATAGTCAATATTAGAACTACAGCGGTTTACCTCCCCATCTTGCAACCCGACATTGTTGTTAAAAGAATGTTCAAAGAAGACATCTGCATAATCACCTCCCTTTTCTAGTGCTGCTTTAAGCACTTTATTGATATCTTCTTGAGTTACTTCAAAATGATTCATCGCCCGCATAAGAGTTCCTTCATCTTTATGCTTGTTACTCTCTGTTAATGACGTGGCAGATGCTATTGTAGGAGCTGCTAGCGAACCTAAGAGCACTAAGCCCCCTGATCTCAAAAATTTACGTCTATCCATAGCTTTAATTTAAGTTAATTTTCTTTGGTCAGTAATGTCTCTAATTCTTCAGCACTAAGTTTAAGGTAAAATTGCCCTTGATAAGCTACAGAAATATCACCTGTTTCTTCGGAAACAACTATTGCATGTGCATCAGATTGTTGTGAAATACCCATAGCTGCTCGATGTCTTAATCCTAGTTCTTTAGGAATATTCATATCATGTGATACAGGCAAAATACAGCCTGCTGCACGAATTTTATTCTTATTGATAATCATAGCTCCATCATGAAGGGGGCTATTCTTAAAAAATATATTTTCAATTAACCTTTGATTAATCTCGGCATTAAACTCTTCCCCAGTTGCTATGATTTCATCCAAAGGAAATGTATGCTCCATCACAATAAGTGCTCCTACTTTCTGTTTACTCATATTTAAACAAGCCATCACTATAGGTAGAATATCATCATGTTCTACTTTTCCTTCTATATGACCCGTAAAAAATCGCACCAGGCGCCTAACATTCCTATGGGAACCTAACGTGAGTAAAAATCTTCTTATTTCATCTTGAAAGAGAATAATAAGGGCTACCACTCCCACACTCACAAGCTTATCAAATATAGACCCTAAAAGTCGCATTTCAAGAACTTGCGTAACTACTAGCCAAATCATTACAAACACTAAAATACCAGCAAAAAGATTGATAGAGCCCGACGACTTCATCAACTTATAAGTATAGTAGAGTAAGGATGCTACTAATAGAATATCTATAAAGTCTTTTACACCGAAATCAAAAAACACGTGCTACAATATTTAATTAGCCTCCTTTCCTATCGTTGAATAGGATCAGATTCTTTCATTTTATTTATAATTCGAACTACTTCTACTGCCTCTTTAACATCATGAACTCTAAGTATATTAGCTCCTCTTTCTAGTGATAAGGCATTTATAACAGATGTACCGTTTAGTGCTTCATCAGGAGATATATCTAGCAAATTGTATATCATAGATTTACGAGACACTCCTACTAAGATAGGTAAATCAAAAATACTAAACTCATCTAAAGCAGCTAATAATTCATAGTTATGAGTAACTGTTTTTCCAAAGCCAAAACCAGGATCTAGAATAATGTCTTTCACTCCTAATTCCTGCAACCTCCCTACTTTATGTGCAAAGTACTCTAGCACTTCTTTTAAAAGATTTTCATAGTGAGGATTCTTTTGCATAGTTTGTGGTGTTCCTTGCATATGCATAATAATATAAGGAACATTCAAGTCTGCAATAGTATCAAACATATTCTCATCCATCTGCCCAGTAGCGATATCATTTATTATGGCTACTCCATGTTCTTCCACACACATTCTAGCTACATCGGCTCTAAAAGTATCAACAGATATTACAGCATTAGGGATAGTTTCATTGATAATTTTAAGTCCAAAATGTAATCTATCCATTTCTTCTTCTGTGGTAATGTGTTTAGCATTGGGACGAGAAGAATAAGCACCTACATCAATTATTGTTCCACCTTCATCAATAATTTGAAGTGCTCTTTGCTTTATATCTAACTCAGTTTGCTTTCTACTTGCCGCATAAAATGAATCAGGGGTTACATTTAATATCCCCATAACTTGAGGTTGAGCTAAGTCCATTAGCTTTCCATTCACATTTATATACTTAGGAGCTTTACTCTTCATAGTCAATTTTATTCTATAAACGATTCACACAAATGTAAAGAAAATAATGGGCTTAACCTTTATCAAAGGGCAAGAAAACTTCTTGTATACCAAGTCTATCAAAAGTGTTTTTGGTATTTTGATATCAGACAAACTCCAATTAATGAGGTAAGCAATAATCTTCAGACTGTATATTGTATATAATTTCCCTTTTTACACTTATACATAATAGAAAAATGTATTTTTGTATAGATACAATTAGTCTAAAACAAATATGCCATGTATATAAAAACACTTTATCAATATTATAAAGATTGTGGAGGGCAAATTACAACAGATAGTAGAAATTGCCCTAAAGGTTCATTGTTTATTGCCTTAAAAGGAGAAAATTTTGACGGAAATCTTTATGCTTCTAAAGCTCTAGAAAATGGAGCTGCATTTGTAATTGTAGACAATCCTGAGGTTGTGATAGAAGGTGATGATAGATATATCTTAGTGCATGATTCACTCCATGCCCTACAACAAATGGCCAACTATCATAGGCAAATGCTAAAAACCCCTATTATAGCTATTACAGGGACAAATGGTAAAACAACCACTAAGGAGTTAATAGCAAATGTTTTATTAAAGAAATACAAAACACATTATACTCAGGGTAATTTAAACAACCATATAGGCGTACCCCTCACGATATTAAGTATGACAGCTAGTGATGAAATGGCTGTAATCGAAATGGGAGCAAACCACCCTGGAGAAATAAAAGATTTAACGCGCATTGTATTGCCCGATTATGGATTGATTACCAATGTAGGCAAAGCACATTTAGAAGGTTTTGGGTCTTTGGAGGGTGTTATACGAACTAAGAGCGAACTATATGATTATCTGAAAGAAAAAAAGAATGGCACAGCCTTCATCAATTTTGACGATAGCATATTAATGAAGCAAGCTGAAGGTATTTCTCATTTAATTACTTACGGAACATCTGAATCAACATCTGTCTGTGGAAAGATAGATGATAGTAGTTTAACTTTGAGTTTGGAATGGTATAAGCCTACCCTTTCCAATAATATTCAAAGGATTAATACCCAACTTATTGGAGATTATAATTTGAGCAATATATTAGCAGCTATAACAATAGGTGTATTTTTTAAAGTTCCTATAGAAGATATTAAAGAAGCATTAGAGCAATATACTCCACAAAACAATAGATCTCAGTTTAAGAAAACAGAGTCAAACCAACTCATCATTGATGCATACAATGCTAATCCCACTAGTATGCTAGCAGCTCTTAACAACTTTTGCAATCTAAAGGCCGAACACAAAATGGTTATACTAGGAGATATGCGTGAGCTAGGGAAAGATAGTCTTTTAGAACATCAAAAAATTATAGATTTTTTGACTAAACACAAAGATATCGAAAAGGTATTATTAGTTGGTGATGAGTTTTGTAAAACGAATCATCCTTATACTCATTTTAAGGATGTGAATGAAGTCAAGAATTATCTAGTTTCAAACCCAATAACAGACCATACGATCTTAATTAAAGGCTCAAACGGAATTAGGTTATTTACTCTTGTGGATAGCTTTTAGAAAAGCTTCGATTTTCTGAAGACAAAAAAGAAAAGCAAGCTTGCCACTAAAGCACCCATGCTATTAGCCAGAAAGTCTAACCACTCGCCACCTCTATAGGTAGTACAATACTCTTGGAGCAACTCTATTAATCCACTTATTAATATTGGTAAACAAAATGCTATAACCCATCCTTTTTTAGGGTGGGTTCTTTTTTCATCACGCAAAAACTCTACCCAAAGTATGGAGGAAAACCCAAAATACATCAAAAAGTGAATAACTTTATCTAGATGTGGTATATTAGGTACACCCACTGACGGCGGCCTAAAAAAAGACAAATAACAGATTATTAAAAAAATAATTATAGAGATTGGATATTTTCTAACTCGTTTATACATTTTATTTTATCTAAGACTGCGAATATACTAGTTTTTTACCTACTTTCGAATCCGATAAACCTTAACGATTTTAAAATTAATGCAGTGGAAAGATCTTTTCTATTTTTCACGTAAAGAAAGAATAGGATTATTAGTACTTGTTTTATTAATTCTAATTGCACTCTTTCTCTTACAGTATTTACCCTCATTAAGAATCTCTCACAGAGACCCTTCTCTTTCTCAATTCCAAAATGAATATGAAACTTTTGTATCAAAAAAAAATTTGGAAATTGACAGTATCAGAGAGGCTAAAGTTCATCTAACATTAACTAAAAAATTCAACCCCAATAAAGATTCAAAAGAAGAATTGATAAATGCAGGTCTATCTCAAGCTATAGCCCAAAATATTATAAATTATAGAAACAAAGGTGGGGTCTATAGAAAAACGACAGATCTTAAAAAACTATTCACAATAAATGATACTATTTATCCTCAAATAGAAGCTTTCATAGTCATAGCAGATCAACAGTCACAGTCTTACTTAATGCCTCAGTACAATAAGACTACACACACGCCATCTAAACAAATAGAGAAACTTCAAACGGGGACAATTATAGCTCTCAATTCAGCAGACACAACACTTCTAAAAAAAATTCCAGGTATAGGATCATACTATGCGAAAAAGATAGTGAGATACCGAGATAAATTAGGAGGTTTCTATACTATAAAACAGTTTAAAGAAATAGATTTAGATGTTGAGCTGTTCAAAACGTGGTTTAGCATAGATCCCACAGAAATAATTCCTTTAGAAATCAACAAACTTGACTTTAAAAGTCTTCTAAAGCATCCTTATCTCAACTATGAGCAAGTAAAAGCCATCTTTAATCTAAGGCGAAAACAAGGAGAAATAAAAAGCATCAAACAACTTCAAATTTTAGAAGAGTTTGATGCAATAACTATAGATCGTTTAAGAAATTACTTATCATTCAATTGACCATCAATCAGATGAATGGTTCGATCAGTTAATTGAGCTAACTTCTCATCATGAGTAACTATTACAAAAGTTTGACCTAGTTGATCTCTTAAATCAAAGAATAGCTGATGAAGTTCTTCCTTGTTTTGTGTATCCAAGCTTCCAGAAGGCTCATCTGCTAAGACTACTGCAGGATCATTAATTAATGCCCTAGCAACGGCTACTCGCTGTTTTTCACCTCCCGAAAGTTCATTTGGCTTGTGCTCTGCACGTTCTTTTAATCCAAGGAGATCAAGTAACTCCATTGCCCTATCCTGAGCTTTACTCTTTGACAAACCACCTATCAAAGCTGGCATCATAATGTTTTCTACTGCTGTAAACTCAGGTAATAGTTGGTGAAACTGAAAGATAAAACCAATCTCTTGATTCCTAAAGATAGCTAACTCTTTATCTTTTAAACCGTCTATTTTCTTACCTTTAATCTCTATAGATCCCTGATCAGGCTTATCCAATGTACCCATGATTTGTAAGAGAGTTGTTTTTCCTGATCCACTAGGACCAACAATGCTTACAATCTCTTTCTCATGAATTTCGAGATCAATACCTTTTAAGACTTTTAGGTCTCCAAAACTTTTTTGTATATCTCTTAATTTTATCACAGCAATAGGTTTATCTTTTATAATCGAGTCAATACATATTCAGCTAAATAGCAACCAAAAACAGCCGGCATATAACTAACTGTTCCACATGTTGATTTTTTATTTTGCTCATCATCAATTAATATGATAGCATTAGGATCTGCTAATTCCTTACTATAAACTACGGGGAGTTTTTGTTTGATCCCCATTTTTAATAAACGTTTGCGAACAGCTTTGCTTAACTTGCAATTAATTGTTTTCCACAGATTTTCGAAAGCAACTTGAGTAATATCAGTCTTCGCGCCCGCACCCATACTAGAAATAATATTCAAATTACGATTTAAGGATTCTGCTATCAAAAAACATTTAGGAGATAATGTATCTATGGCATCTACCACAAAATCATATTTTGCCCGATCTAACAATTCTGGTATAGCCTCATCCTTTATAAAGATTGGTAATAAAGTCAATTCGATTTTTGGATTTATCTGACACAATCTTTCTCCCAACAGTTCCACCTTTTGCCGACCAATAGTAGACTGAAGTGCGGGTAGCTGACGATTGATATTACTTGGTTGGACAGTATCTCCATCCACTAAGGTCATTTTTCCTACACCTGCCCTGCAAATCATTTCAGCAGCATAAGCGCCTACTCCTCCTGTTCCTACAATTAAAACATGGGCTTCTTCAAGCCTTTTCATCTTAGCTTCTCCATAAAGTAGAGAAGTTCTTTCTTTCCACTGCTCCATCAATTACTCTTGAATAGTTTATTAAACCACTGTACCACTTGCTGACAAAAACCTCTATTGGATTGTCGTATGGGGTCTGCAAAAGTAATAATCTCTCTTGGATCTCCATACTGTTCTGGATAAAGAATAGCAATACTAGTATCAGTAAAGTGTTTAGAAAGTAAAGTAGGAAGCTCCTCAAAAGAGTGTCTATAAGAAATTGAACCTCTCCTAGCGCTTACAATCACAAATAGATGATCATGATTAACATGCTTTGTCAACATAATGATATCATCCCAGTGTTCTAGCTCATTGTACTGCACACGAAGAGCTTTGTATTCTTTATCTATAAATCCTTTTATATATCCCAGTGTTTTTTCATTTGCAAAGAAGTGAATTCTACAACCTAATTGTCCTCCCATACGGCACAACCGAGTAACCCATTTGGTGAATCCTGACTCTCTTTCTGCTCTTGAAGGAACTGCTACTATAATTTTTCGCAAGGTATTAACAGGCATTAAGGCCTTCACTATAAATATTTGACGACTAGTAGCACTTAACAAATTGAGTGTTTTAACACCAAAAAAGGAGTCAACAATATTAGCTTTTTTATGAAGACCTATAACTACATCTGTAGCTGCTTGTTCTTTCATTGTATGAATGATCCCCGACACAATACTCACATCATACCTTAGTATCGTTTGTATACTTACATCAGCTGAAGCTCCTACGGAAGCAGCAACCTCAAGGCTTCGCTGTCCCTGCACTTCTCGTGATTCAGAAGCCATTTCATCATTGATCACATGAAGTGCAACTAACCCATCTTTTTGCTTTTCATTTTTAATCAATAAAGCCATATTAATCAAATCCTCTATAGTATGTGGGTTCGCAACAGGAATCAGAATATTTTCCTCTTCACGCTTTTCACTAGCCTTATTATCATCTACGGCATCACCTGCAAGTGCTATCTTTCTCGCCGTTTTTTCTGTAACAACGGAGCTAATTAAACAAGTGATTAAGATCATAACAACTGTTCCATTTAATACGTCATCATTTAATAAAGGCACACCTGGAGAAACTTCAATTTTATTTCCGACAAGAACAGCAGCCAATGTAGCAGCAGCTTGAGCATTACTCAATCCAAAGATTATCGAACGCTCTTCTTTTTTCATTTTAAATGTTTTCTGAGTAAAGAATGCAGCTAACCACTTAGCTGATGTAGCAACAATAGTCATTACTATAGCTACCTTTAGAGCTTCTCCACCCTTAAAAAAGGTACGAAGATCTATGATCATCCCCACACCTATTAAGAAATAAGGGATAAATAAAGCATTACCCACAAACTCTAAACGATTCATTAAAGGAGAGAGCCTAGGTATCAGCCTATTTAGGACTAACCCCACCAAGAATGCGCCTAAAATACCCTCGAGTCCAGCTAATTCTAATAATCCACCTCCTAAGAAAACGACTGCCAACACAAAGACAAATTGCATGATGTTATCTTCATATTTTCTAAAAAACCAGCGAGCGATACGAGGTGTAAGTATTGCTATTAAAAGAACAACAATTATTACTTTTATAAATAATAAAAACCAAAAATATTCATCTATCTCTCCCCTATACATACCAGCAATTACAGCAAGTATTATCAACGCAAAGGTATCTGTTATAGCTGTACCTCCTACAGTAATACTAACACTCCGCATGCGGGATAAGCCATACTTACTTACAGCAGGATAAGATATTAGTGTATGAGAAGCATACATACTAGCGAGTAACACAGACGTTATCACACTATATTCTAAGATATAGACGCTACTAATAACCCCTATAACCATAGGTATACTAAAGGTGAATATTCCAAAAATAAAAACCTTGAACCGATTAACTTTAAAGTCTTCTAGATCCATCTCTAGTCCTGCTAGAAACATGATATAATACAAACCAACCTTTCCAAAGAGCTCAAAACTGCTATCTCGCTCAAGAATATTTAGTCCATACTCACCTATTAAAACTCCAGCCAAAATCATACCAATGATATGAGGTATTTTCAACCGTCCTAAAATCATTGGGGCAAAAAGGATAATTGTTAGTACCAAAAAGAAAATCCAAGTAGGATCCGTTATGGGTAAGTGTTCACTTATATCTAGCCAACTCATAGTTTAGTTCTGTTTTATTACATTTATTATACAAAGAAAATTAAAAGATGTGGCTATACCAATCATTTTCAAATTAAGTAGTAGCGAAATGTTGTTAAATCAATCCTTTTATTACATTTTTATTTTAGATTTGTAGTATTATACATCTATATATAACTTCTTATGTATATATAAAGAATATTTAGTTATAACAGAATTTAAAATTAAAAAGAAGAATGAAAGTAGCAATTGTTGGGGCTAGTGGAGCTGTAGGACAAGAATTCCTACGCGTACTAGAAGAAAGAAATTTTCCGATTGATGAATTAGTATTATTTGGCTCTCATCGTAGTGCTGGTAAGAAGTTTCAATTTAATGGGAAAGAAATCGAAGTTAAACTCCTTCAACATAATGATGACTTTAAGGGTATTGATATAGCTTTCACATCTGCAGGAGGTGGAACCTCTGTAGAATTTGCAGAAACTATAACTAAGCACGGAGCAATTATGATTGACAACTCAAGTGCATTCCGCATGGATAAAGATGTACCCTTGGTTGTACCTGAAGTAAATGCTACTGATGCTAAACATAGACCCAGAGGAATTATTGCAAATCCAAACTGCACTACAATTCAAATGGTTGTTGCTTTAAAGGCTATTAATGACTTATCTAAAATAAAAAAAGTTCATGTTTCCACTTATCAAGCTGCAAGTGGAGCTGGTGCAGCAGCAATGGATGAATTGTATCAACAATACAGAGAAATATTAGAAGATAAGGAGGTCACTGTTTCCAAATTTGCCTATCAATTGGCATTTAACCTCATCCCTCAAGTAGACGAGTTCACAGAAAACGGATACACAAAAGAAGAGATGAAGATGTACAATGAAACAAAAAAGATAATGCATTCCGATATCGAAGTAAGTGCAACTTGTGTACGAGTTCCTGCTCTTAGAGCTCACTCTGAAAGCATTTGGATAGAAACAGAAAAACCAATTTCTGTAGTAGAAGCCAAAGAAGCATTTAAAAATGGTGATGGTATCATTTTACAAGATGAGCCTAGCAAAAAAGAATATCCTATGCCTCTATTTGTAACAGGCAAAGATCCTGTTTACGTTGGACGTATCCGTAAAGATTTAACCAATCCGAATGGTCTAGCATTTTGGGTAGTAGGTGACCAAATCAAGAAAGGTGCTGCTTTAAATGCAGTACAAATCGCCGAATACTTATTAGCAGAAAAAGAAGTCTAAATTCTTAAGACAGAATATATATCTGAAGGTCTATCTAATTTTTTAGATGGACCTTTTTTATGCCTCTTTCCATTAAAAAAATAGAAATTTTTGTAATCTAAATCATACTGCATGACACCGACATGATGATAACATGTCGGTGTCATCGTTTCATCATGTCGGTGTCATGCAATGAAAATGACTTAGTCATTTCTTATACTGAAACGATCAACTGTCTTATACTGATATAGGTAGACAGTTTTCTTGTTAAATAACTAACTAAGTAGACATAATATTTATACACAACCTGAATATATAGTCACAATCGGATTTGGGGTATAAAAGATGTCTTCTTAGCTTTTCTGATTTTAAAATTAAATAATAAATTATGGTTGTATTATTACTTGCTTACTCTTTTTAAAGACTCTAGGTTTCCATAGTCTATTCTGCTGTCCACTCTGAAGATAAACCTTATCTGGGGCCTGCATACCTAAACTCATATGTGGTCGCCTTATATTATAGTATTCAATAAAGGATGAGAGTTTAACTTCTAGTTCTTTTATATCTTTAACAAGCTTAAGTCTATAAATTAATTCTTGTTTAATAATTCCATTAACCCTTTCTGCAATAGCATTATCTGTTGGTTTTGAGTCTTCTGTCATACTGATGTTAATGTCATACGTTTTTAGCTCGTTTACATAATCTGTACTACAGTATTGCACACCTCTATCTGAGTGATGTATTAAGTCTGTTAGATTATTCTTCCCTGCGTATGATATAGCCATTCTAAGAGCCTCTAATGTATGCTCTGCCTTAAGAGTCTCAGCCAGCTTCCAGCCCATAATACGACGAGAATAAGCATCGGTTATTATGTGCAAATAAGTAAAACCAACCTGTGTGTCAATATAGGTGATATCAGCTACCCACAGCTGATTTGGTCTATTTAGTTGAATACCTTTAATTAAATTTTTATACTTTCTAAAACGATGATTTGAATTGGTTGTATGTCGTGGTTTAGGAGCTGGTAATACCATCTTTTTTTTACGTAATAGCTTTATAAAAGCATCCCGACCAATCATATGTTCTGCTCCAAAAATTTCACTAAGTTGTTTGTGTAACTTTATAGAACCTACTCCTGGCGCTTGACAGCGAATCTCTTTAGCGACTTGAATCCATTGATTTTCTCGCATGGAACGTTCAAAATAATTTGTTTTTAACTGATAATATGCTTGCCTACAATGGCCAAACAATCCACAAGCAGTCTGTATTGGCAAACTATGCTGCTCATGAAGCTGTTTTACTGCTTGGCCCCAGTATTTTTTTCTTATAGTAATTTCTTCTTGTTTTTCAGCAATATCTATAAGAGTGTTCAATGCCAGAACTTCCAGTTTAGAGTAAGCTAAAGCTTTTTCTAAATCTCGTATACGAGATTGTAAACTAGATTCAGTCGAGGTTGTTTCCTGTTTCTTTTTCATCTCTTGGCTGTATTTACAGTCGGAAGATAATTCTAATTCTTCAAAACGAAATCGATTTATCCATGAATTTATTAGACTAGGAGTAGCTAGATTATATTTTCTAGCTGTGGATGCCCGGCTTGAACCTGTTTCAAAATGATCTCGCAGAATAGATAATCTTTCACTATCTGTATATCTATTCATCTTCTTTGATTTCATAACTTTATATGATTAATGAAATCTGTCTACCTTTTTTAGGAAAAGTCAAACTTTCTTCTATACCTTTTTGACAAGTATGAACAATAGACAGACTAAAAGAGTATCTCATTAAGAAGTGAAACATTTTGCATACAATTACAGCAAAACTCAACCTAGGATTAAAAATGTTCTATTATTTAGAATTTAGATATTTAATTTTAGATTTATTTACATTTTAATTTTTATCTTTGTAGAAAATCATAGGACTTACTTAACATAAATATTCTATTCATATGAAACTCATTGCTGAAAGTAGCTCAACAAGAACTGAGTGGGCCGTTGTTGAAGGAGACAGTGTTATTAAACGTGTCTTTACAGAAGGTATAAACCCATTCTTTCAGACTCGTAGAGAAATCAGTAGAAGTGTTCGCCTAAACCTACCAGAAGAATTCTTTAGAAAAAAATTTGACTGCGTACATTACTACGGAGCAGGATGTACCTCTGCTAATAAAAAAGGAATTGTTGAGGCCTCATTAGTAGCACAATTTAAAACACCAATAGAAGTTGAAAGTGATTTACTAGCAGCAGCAAGAGGATTATTCATTCACGAACCTGGAATTGCTTGTATTTTAGGAACAGGCTCTAATTCATGCTTTTACAACGGAAAAGAAATAGAAAAGAATGTCCGTTCTGGAGGTTATATATTAGGAGATGAAGGAAGTGGAGCAGCTTTAGGAAAACTTTTCTTATCCGATGTTTTAAAAGGATTAGCTCCACAAGATTTAACGGAGTTATTCTATGATACATTCCGTATAGAACCAAGCGATGCAATGGAATCTGTCTATTCAAGACCATTCCCTAATCGATTCCTTGCAACCATTTCATTCTTCTTATCTGAGCATTTAGAGAATGAATATGTTAACAACCTTCTTGTCTTTAATCTTAAGAATTTCTTTGAAAGGAATATCAAACAATACAATTATCACACCTATCCTATACGCCTAATGGGTTCCACTGCAGTACTTCACCAAGTCCTGATTCAAGAGATTGCCAAAGAGTATGGTGCTGAAGTAGATCAAATTGTAGATAGTCCGATGACTGGTCTAGTACAATATCATTCAGAAGTATAAAATTAAACTAAATTCATAAAAATATATAAAATAGTGTTTCTAATCTAAAAATTAGATTACATTTGTGAAGAAGCTCAAAAGAGTAGATACACTCTTTTTTTACCCTTAAATGTTAATAATATTAAACAATAAACACTAAACATTAACAAAGCCTATGAAAACACTTTAATCTAACACTGTACTATCCGTTTTCGCTAAAAACGTAATAATCACTTATAAATATTAATCTTTTATGGTTGAAAAACACAGAAGACGAGGACTAAATCTTAAAACACTCCTCGTTGCAATATGTGCTACAGGATTTATCACAAGTAGTAACATTGCAATTGCAGCTAATACTAATCATACTACTGAATATAGTATAGATCAGCAAAAGACACTTATTAAAGGTCAAGTGAAAGATGCTAGCGGTGAACCCGTAATAGGAGCTAGTATCCTTGAAAAAGGCACATCAAACGGTACAATAACCGATATTGATGGAAATTTCTCTATTAATGTAAAGCCTGGGGCTACACTACAAATTAGCTATATAGGCTTTAAAGCAATTGAAACAAAAGCACAAAACAATCTAAAAATAACTCTAAAAGAAGACTCAGAGCTACTAGACGAGGTTGTTGTTGTCGGTTATGGTGCTCAAAAGAAAGAAAACTTAACAGGTGCAGTAGCTTCGGTTGATATAGAAAAAACTCTTGGTGGACGCCCTGTATCAGACGTAGGACGTGGACTTCAAGGTACAACACCGGGGCTTTCTATCGCTGTACCAAGTGGTGAGTTGGGTTCAGATCCAACAATTAAAATTCGTGGTCAAATAGGCTCGCTTGATGGTGGATCCTCTCCATTGATCTTACTAGACAACGTTGAAATTCCAAGTTTACAAATGGTAAACTCTGATGATATTGAATCAATATCAGTTCTAAAAGATGCAGCATCAGCTTCAATCTATGGAGCAAAAGGTGCATTTGGTGTAATCTTGATTACAACAAAAAAAGGAGCAAAAACAGAGAGCGTTAATGTAAGCTATTCAGGAACATTTTCTTGGCAAAATATTTCAAAGAAAATGGATATGGCTAGACTGAATGGTTTAGAGTATTCAATTGATGCCTCAAAAAGAGTAAAAGGCCCTGGAGCTGCAGTGTCTGGTGCTTTCTTTCAGATGACAGAAGAAGGTCTAGAACTTGCTAGAGAATGGGATAAAAACTATGGAGGGAAATTAGGTCCAAATGACCCAATGGTATACGGACGTGACTGGTATGTGGATAGTCAAAAAAGAAAAATTGGATTGAGAACTTATGATCCATATGATTATATGATTAGAGAATGGGCTCCATCAATGACACACAACCTATCTCTTAATGGCAAAAGCGGCAAAACTACTTATAATGTAGGTCTAGGTTATCTTGACCAAGATGGTATTAACAAACCTGCAAAAAAAGACGATTTTAAGAGATATAATGCGTCCATAAAATTAAGCACAGAAATTAATAAATATGTAACAGTGCGTGCTGGAGCAATATATTCTAAGAGAGAGAAAAGGTATGCTTATTCTACAAGCTCAACTACTGCAGACCAGTGGTTATACTTATATAGATGGGGAAGCAATATGCCTTTAGGCTATGATGATGAAGGAGATATAATAAGAAGTCCACACTCTGAATTATCTCAAGCGAATACAGCCAAAAGAGAATGGAACTATACTAATATAAACCTAGGAGCGACCTTCAATATAATGAAAGATTGGACTCTAGATGTTGATTACACATATGCTGGTGAAGATAATATTATCAATGAAGGAGGAACCAGATACACAGCACTACAATCATGGGGTGGAGCTATACCGAAACTTGATAGTAATGGGAATCAAATATATGTAGACAACACTGGAGCAGTAGTTGATTCAGGAACTCCAGGAGCTATGCCTGCACAGAAATTAAGCTTAGTAGAATATACATCACATGGCTCGAATCCCGATCATATTTATAGAAGAGTAGCCAATGGTAAAAGAAAAACACTTAATATTGTAACTAATTATAACTTAGAACTAAGTGAACTCCATAAATTCAAATTTATGGCGGGTATGAATAGGGTTACCTATGATGAAACCTACAATTGGTCAAGAAAAAAAGATTTAACAGATATAACTAATCCTCAGTTTGATTTAGCTGTTGGACAACAAGAATCTAGTGGAGGAAATATTTGGGACGGTCAACTTGGCTTTTTTGGAAGAGTTAACTATTCTTTTGCTAACAAATATTTATTAGAAGCAAATATTAGATATGACGGGACCTCCAAATTCCCTAAAGATTTAAGATGGAGAGCATTCCCATCATTCTCTGCAGGATGGATCCTCTCTGAAGAATCTTGGATGGATTGGAGTAAGTCAATTCTTTCTTTCTTTAAAGTTAGAGGCTCATGGGGGATGATTGGTGATCAAACAGTACCAAATACACTATACACCTCTTTTCTACCTATTGGTGAAAGTTCTTGGCTAGACTACAGTGGCCAAAAGCTAACATACACAGGCATTCCTAGCGCTATTGATGCAAATATCTCTTGGCAAGACATAACTACATTAAATTTAGGGTTAGACACTAGATTCCTTGATGGAGAATTAGGTCTAAGTTTTGACTGGTATCAAAGAGATACAAAAAACATGATTGTTCCAAGTGAGGTTTCTTACTCTTTCGGTCAAGGAGCGCCTAAAGGGAACTATGGCTCATTAAGATCAAGAGGTTGGGAGCTAGCTATTGACTACAATCATAGATTTGAAAACGGATTGGGCGTTAATGCTATGGTTACACTATCTGATGCTCAAACTGAAATAACAAAATACAGCGACACTAAAAGTATCAATGACTGGTATGTCGGCAAAAAATATGGAGAAATTTGGGGTTATGCTACGGATAGATTATATCAAAAAGATGACTTTATCTATAACGGAGATAAAATAGAACAAACTTATGCACTTAATGGGAAAGAAGTAGCAAAAGGAACTCCTGGAGCTAAAATTGTAAATAAACTTAAAGATCCTAATGCCATTTACCAAGATTATCTACAAAGTGGAGATTTTATATTCGGACCTGGTGATGTTAAATTTAAAGACCTAGATGGTGATGGAAAAATCGATTCTGGATCAAACTCTATAGATAATGCTGGAGATAGAAAAGTTATAGGGAATAGCACTCCAAGATATGAGTATGGAATCAGGTTAGGAGCAGACTTTAAAGGTTTTGATTTTTCTATTTTTATGCAAGGTGTGGGAAAAAGACAAGTTTGGGGTAATGGATTCTTAGCAATCCCTGGATACAACTCTTCAGATGGGGCTATGCCAGAAACATTTGCTAAAGATTATTGGAAAGAAGACAGGCCCAATGCTTATTACCCTAGACCCTTTAATCAATCTGGTAGTAATGACAAATACAACATGGTACAACAGTCAAAATACCTATTAGACATGTCTTATTTTAGAATCAAAAATATCACATTAGGTTATACTCTACCAATGCACATTACTAGTAAAGTAAAAATGCAAAAAGCAAGAGTTTATTTAGCTCTCGAAAACTTCTTTACATTTGATAATCTAAGAGGTCTGCCTATAGACCCTGAAGAAGTTCAGGGATTCTCGATGTTTAACAGTGACAATTACAACTCTGGAAGAACAGGTGTAGGTGCTCCTACCTTCAAAAATGTATCTTTTGGTGTTCAACTAAACTTCTAAAGGAATTATCATGAAAAAATATTTTATACATTTCTTAGCAATATCAGCTTTAATTTTTTCAGGATGTAATGATGTCTTAGACAGACCTGAAAAAACAAAACCAACAGATGACAATTATTGGAAAACAGAAACAGACTTAAGACTTTATACAAATCACTATTTTCCACAGTATTTTGTAGGATATAATAGCGGTTGGTCATCGCAATACACACCCCTAAGAGGATACTATTTTGCAGACGATTTCGCCTCAGTTGGAAAGCAAACAAACTTTGAAAACTCCATTCCAAGTAGCAGAGGAAGTGAAGCATTAAGCACTGAATGGTTAACACAATATGTTGGTCCAAATTGGAATTTTGCATGGATTAAAAAATCCAATATATTTATAGACAGGATAGAAAATAGGATGAAAAACCTAATATCCGAAGAGGCCTACAACCATTGGCTTGGTGTAGCTAAATTTTTCAGGGGTTTTGAGTATCATCGATTAACCAGCGTATTTGGGGATATTCCTCTTTATACAAAACCTTTTGATAACTCTAATTATCAAGAAATGTGGAAAGATCGAGCTCCACGTAATGAAGTTATGGCTCAAGCTTATGAAGATTTTAAATATGCTTTTGACAACATTAGACTTGATGATGGAGAACCTAGTGTTAATAAATATATTGCTGCTGCTTTCATCTCGAGAATCATGCTTTTTGAAGGAACATGGGTAAAATATCATCAAGGAGATAATGAGCTAGCAAAAAAATATCTTTCTTTTGCTCAAGAAGCTTCTGAGTTTATTATGAATAGTGGCAAATATGAAATTTCTGGTGACTACAAAAGCCTATTTGGCTCTTTTGATTTAAAAGGTCACAAAGAAGTCATACTTTATCGTCATTATGATGCAAGTAAAGGTGTTACACATCATATAGCATCTTATTCAAATGCATATGAAGCTCAAGTATCAGCACCAAACTTAGCTCTTGCTCAATCATTTATTTGCAATGATGGAAAACCTTATCTAAATTCATCTGTTGCTGATGCTAATAAACTTGACATCAAGAACATGATTAAAACAAGAGATCCTCGTTTTGAATCAACATTTATAGATCATCCTAAAGTACAATCAGCAACCTTATTATATGCTAGCAAGTTTATTGATAGAGTTGGGCCAACATATTGGAATTCAGGTAATATTCCTCCCCAATATGGCAGTGTAAGCAACGACAATGACTATCCGGTATTACGCTATGCTGAAGTTTTACTGAATTGGATTGAGATCAAAGCTGAATTAGCAACGATTGGAGGACCTGCTATTACTCAAGCTGATATCGATAAATCTATCAACTTAATCAGAAACAGAGATTTAGATGAGGTCGCTATAAATAAAGGAGTACAAAAAACAGCTCCAATGAAACTTTCTGAAATCAATGACGCTTTTGACCCCAATAGGGATTCAGAAGTATCTCCTCTTCTTTGGGAAATCAGAAGAGAAAGACGAATGGAGTTTGTATTTGAATATTCTAGACTTCTAGACATCAAACGATGGAAAAAGTTAGACTATATGAATAATGAAAAATATCCTAATACAATGCTAGGCTTATGGATTAATGTACCTGAAGAGTTACCAGAAATACTGGAAGACAAGGAAGGTAAACCAAGAGCAGTTCAAGTAGTCAATGAAGATGGAGTAAAAATCACTTATGATGGAACTAATAGAGACAAGATGATAGGGTTCTATGTTCCTGAAAATGCAAAAGCAAGAGACTCCTTTACAGATAGATCTTATTTGTCTCCTATTGGTCAGGCACAAATTGAACAATACGCAGATAAAGGATCTAAATTAACTCAGACCCAGGGTTGGTAAAAATCAAAAAAAAATCTTAACAAACCAATTGAAATGGGTGCCAGCTGGCACCCATTTCTTTTTTTTAATACATTATGAAAAAGCTCATATTAATCCAAGTATTCCTATTAAGTCTATGTATCCAAGTCTATTCAAAAGAATGGATTCGAATTAATCAGCTAGGATATATGCCTCACTTAAAAAAAATAGCAGTTGTACTTAAAGATGACAGTGATACCTTTCAAGATTGCTATTTAGTTGATGCTTTTACAAATAAAAAAGTATACTCCTTTAATAAAATTCAAGCTACCGGGCCAATGGGCAATATGAAACAGACGTTTCGAATTGACTTCAGCGAATTTAATAAAGAAGGTAGCTTCTACATACAAACAGAGAAAGGAACCTCCCCCATTTTTCCTATCAACAATGAAGTTTACAAGGGAACTGCCGACCAACTTCTTATTTATATGAGACAGCAAAGATGTGGTTATAATCCTTTAGTTCAAGACAGCTGCCATACTCATGATGGCTATATCATCTACCATCCAACAAAAAATGGACAATATATTAATGTCAAAGGGGGATGGCATGATGCTGGAGACTACTTACAATACACAACAACTTCAGCTAATGCTATTTACCAAATGATGTTTGCTTATTCAGCTAATCCAACAGCTTTTAAAGATAATTATGGTGACAATGGAGTTCAAGAGCCAAATGGAATACCTGACATAATTGATGAGATAAAATGGGGATTAGACTGGCTAAATAAAATGAACCCAAATCCAGGAGAACTATATAACCAAATTGCTGATGATAGAGACCATATAGCCATGAGTCTCCCAAATAACGATACTATAAATTATGGGTACGGAAAAGGTTTAGGAAGGCCTGTGTATTTTTGTTCTGGAGAAAAGCAAATAAGAGGACAATTTGAAAACGCAACGCAAGGTGTTGCTAGTACAGCGGGCAAATTTGCTTCCTGTTTTGCTTTAGGCTCTCAAATTTTAGCTCCATTCTATCCTGACTTTGCCACAGAAATAGGACGTAAAGCAGAAGCAGCCTATCAAGAAGGTATAAATAAACCTGGAGTTTGTCAGACAGCCTCAGTTCGCTCGCCTTATATATATGAAGAAATAAACTGGGTTGATGACATGGAATTGGGTGCTATTGAGCTATACAAAAGAACCAATAATACAAAGTTTTTAAATCAGGCAATTGAGTTCGGAAGACAAGAGCCTATTACTCCATGGATGGGAGCTGACAGTGCTAAACACTATCAATGGTACCCCTTTATGAATATGGGACATTACTGGCTAGCCAAACATAAAGACAATAAGGTAAGTAACGAATTTATACGAAACATGAAATCTGGTATCCAGCGTACCTATGAAAAGGCTCAAACAAATCCTTTTTTAAATGGCATTCCTCACATATGGTGTTCTAATAATCTCACTGTAGCTATGCTTACACAATGTCATCTTTATAGAGAGCTGAGTGGCGATACCACCTATGAGGAAATGGAGGCATCTTTAAGAGATTGGCTTTTTGGATGTAACCCATGGGGTTCTAGTATGTTAGTAGAAGTACCTTTATATGGAATATACCCACAACACCCTCATTCGCCTTTTATTATTTACACCTCACAAAACACAACAGGAGGATTAGTTGATGGACCTGTGTATACCAATATATTCAATAACTTACGTGGAGTACATCTAAAAGATGGTGAAGATTATAAATACTTCCAACCTAAGGATATTGTATTCCATGATGATTTTCAAGACTATTCTACCAATGAACCAACAATGGACGGTACTGCAAGTTTTGCATACTATTTATCCGCTATGGAAAGAGAGGGACAAGAAAAGAATAAGTATGTCAATTCAGATAAAAATCAATACATTGATGGAGGAATTGTAAGAACCGATCCTTCTAAAAAAAATATTGCTTTAGTATTTACATCTGACCAATATATTGATGGCTATAAACAAATAATTCAGACTTTAAAAAAGCACAATATTAAAAGTAGTTTCTTTTTCACTGGTAACTTTGTAGAAAAATATCCTCAGATAGTTAAAGATATCTCTAGTGAAGGACATTATATAGGTACTCATGGAGACAAACATCTTCTATATTGTTCGTGGGAAAACCGAGATTCATTACTCCTTAAGAAAGAAGAATTTCATCAAGACATCATTAATGGCTGCAAAAAATTAATAGAAATAAATATAAAGCCTAGTCCTTTATTTATACCTTCTTATGAGTATTATAACAAGCACATTTCTTCGTGGACTAAACAGTTAGGTATGCAAATCGTAAACTTTACCCCACATAGTTTTTCAAATGCAGACTATACGACACCAGATATGAATAACTATAAGAATAGTAAAAAAATTTATGAGAGTATAATTCAATTAGAGAAAAGAGATAATTTAAATGGTGCTATTTTATTAGTCCATTTTGGAACTCATCCAGATCGAATAGATAAGTTTTATTCCCAATATTTAAATAAACTTATAGAGTATCTCCATAGGAACAATTATAATATCACCCCTGTTGAGGAAAGCATATTATAAAACACATGTGAATTAAATAACAAATTAGCTTGATCAAGTTAATTTGTTATTTATAGAAGAGAGAGATTTTTTGCCGATAAACATAGTACTCCTTTATTCTATCTATGAGAGATCTAAATATTTAAAATAAATACACAATTCTAAATAAAACAAAATAGATGTAACCGATATTAAAATATAGATTATATTTGTAGTAATCAAAATCCCAAAATCTAAATCTGATGAAAAAGCTGTACCTCATAGTAATTAGTCTACTTTTTACACTTAATTGCTTTTCGAAAGACACCTCTATAGAAGTAGGTGCTCAACAGTACGCAGAATATTTCCCTCTACTCCAGAACAAAAGAGTTGCCATTTACTCCAATCACACAGGGATGGTGAAAGATAAGCATATTTTAGATATCTTAATAGGGAATGATTTTAACGTAACAGCGATCTTTTCTCCAGAACATGGATTTAGAGGATCTGCTGATGCAGGAGAACATATTTCAAGTTCGAAAGACATAAAAACAGGTGTTCCCATCTTATCTCTATATGACGGAAAAGATGGAAAGCCTAGTAAAAAATCAATGAATCAATTTGATGTACTTGTCATCGACATACAAGATGTAGGGTTAAGGTTCTACACATACTACATCACTATGGTCAAACTAATGGATGCTTGTACTGTAAACAACAAACAAGTGGTTCTACTAGATAGACCAAATCCTAATGGGCACTATGTAGATGGTCCTATTCTTGATATGAAAAACAAATCGGGAGTAGGTCATCTGCCTATTCCTATCGTTCATGGTATGACATTGGGAGAATTAGCTCTGATGAGTATAGGAGAAGGTTGGCTAACTACTAATAAAAAGTGTGACCTCACAGTTATCAAGTGTAAGAATTATACACATAACTCACTTTATCAACTACCAATAGCTCCATCTCCTAACCTACCTAATATGTTATCTATCTATTTATACCCTTCAATTTGTTTATTTGAGGGAACTCCTGTGAGTTTAGGACGTGGCACTGATTTTCCATTTCAAGCATATGGCCATCCTGATATGAAAAACAAATATATTTTCTCGTTTACACCCAAAAGTATCTCTGGTGCCAAAAACCCTCCTCTTTTGAATAAACAATGTTACGGTGTTGATTTAAGAACAATGTCTTTGGATGAGGCTGCACAAATTAAAAAAGTTAGCTTAGACTATATTATTGATGCTTACAACACCCTCAATATGGGAGAGAGTTTTTTCAAAAGATTCTTCACTCTACTTATAGGCGTTGATTATGTTAAAGATATGATTATTGCTGGTAAGAGTGCAATAGAAATAGAATCTATGTGGAAAGAGGATGTAGCAAATTTTAAAAATCAGAGAAAGCCTTATCTTCTTTACCCAGAAAACTAAGACATCACAAACTAATAATACACACTATAATGAATCCATTTTTAGTAATACTTACCATAGCGATATATTTCATCGTATTATTTGGGATATCATACCTCTCAAGTAGAAATGCAGATAGTGATGGCTTCTTTGTGGGCAACAGAAAATCCCCCTGGTTTTTGGTAGCTATCGCTATGATTGGGTCAAGTATTTCAGGAGTAACTTTCGTTTCAGTTCCAGGTATGGTTGGCGTTAGTAGCTTCTCTTATCTACAAATGGTATTAGGTTTTGTTGTTGGGCAATTTATTATAGCATTTGTACTCATACCTTTATTCTATAAAATGAATGTAGTTTCCATCTACGAATACTTAGAAAATAGATTTGGAATGTCAAGCTACAAAACAGGGGCATGGTTCTTTTTTATATCAAAAATGCTAGGCGCTTCGGTACGATTATTTTTGGTCTGTATAACTTTGCAATTGTTAGTATTTGAGCCATTAAACCTTCCTTTCATTTTAAATGCAGCAATAACTGTTTTGCTAGTATGGCTTTATACTTTCAAAGGAGGAGTAAAGACTTTAATTTGGACAGACGCTTTTAAAACCTTTTGCTTAGTAATATCTGTAGTATTATGTATTTATTATATCGCTAGTGATTTGGATCTTACACTAAAAGGTATGCTGACAACAATCCATGAAAGTAGCTTATCAAAAACCTTCTTTTTTGACGATGTAAATGACAAAAGATATTTCTTCAAGCAATTCTTAGCAGGGATATTTACAATGATTGCGACAACGGGACTAGACCAAGATATGATGCAAAGAAATTTAAGCTGTAAGAACCACAAAGATTCACAGAAAAACATGATAACAAGTGGTATATCACAATTTTTCATCATTGCTTTATTCTTAATGCTTGGGGCTCTCCTCTTTATTTATGCCGAGAAGATGCAAATTGAGCTTCCTGAATCTAGTGATCAATTATTTCCTCTAATAGCAACAGGAGGCTACTTCCCTATAATTGTCGGAGTCTTATTTATTATCGGCTTAATATCTGCAGCTTATGCTGCAGCTGGATCGGCTCTAACAGCGTTAACCACATCCTTTACTGTTGATATATTACAGAGTAGAGATAGAAAAAGCGAAAAAGAGTTAACTAAAACTCGAAAAAAAGTTCATCTAGGGATGGCTATATTAATGGCCTTTGTTATAGTGATTATCAATGCACTCAATAACACAAGCGTTATTGATGCCGTGTATATACTAGCTAGCTATACCTATGGTCCTATTCTTGGATTATTTGCTTTTGGCATTTTTTGCAAGAAAGCTGTACACGACAAATATATACCTCTAGTAGCTATTATTGCACCAATACTCTGTTACGTATTACAAACTAATTCAGAGAAATGGTTTAACGGATATGCTTTCAGTTATGAATTACTTATTTTCAATGCTCTCTTCACTTGCATAGGATTAGCCTGTTTAATAAAGAGAGATAAACTCAACTAATACAATAACACTAAATGAATAAATACCTTAAACATACTATCCTTTTTATAGGCATTTTATGCTTCTGTATTCCGGTACAAGCACAAAATTATAGTATTGAACTCCAAAAGCGCATTGGTGAAAAAATAAATTCTATTGTGCAGCAGGAAGTTTCGGTTGGCAAAGTAGCCATTGACACAATCATTGAGAATAAAACAATTAATGTCATTTTTAATGATAATCTATCTTATTATCCACTAAGAGAAGAATCTGTCAATCTTTTTTATCACCTCATTAAACAAGAACTTTCCTCTGAAAAACAAATAGATAAAGACTTAATTATCTATTCAGATAATCATCCTATAGAATTCTTAATCCCTAAATATCACCAAGGCAACCGTAAAAACAAAAACACATTTTCTCATTCCAACAAACGACCTTTTATAGAAAATATTTCAAAGCCTTATCAATCTTCAAAAGGCCTATACAATAGACATATTGCCCTTTGGCAAAGTCACGGCTTTTATTATGAACCTAAACTTTCAAGATGGGAGTGGCAACGAGCACGTATATTTCAAACAGTTGAAGATCTATATACCCAAAGCTTTGTATTACCCTATCTTGTCCCTATGCTAGAAGCAGCAGGAGCTAATGTATTTCTTCCAAGAGAAAGAGATACACAAACTCATGAAATCATTATAGACAATGATGGAGCTTTTGCAAACAAATCACTCTATATAGAAGAAAATAAAGAGAATCTATGGACAGAAGGCTTAAAAAAGGGATTTGCACATACTAAAGCATATTACCAAGATGATGAAAATCCTTTTTCACTAGGAACATATAGACAAACTACAACTATCAAAAGAGGTGAAGCAAGTACTATTTCTTGGATTCCAGAAATCCCTGAATCTGGCGAATATGCCGTATATGTTTCATACAAAACACTACCCAACAGCACAAGTAGAGCTCACTATACAGTTCATCACAATGGCAAAGAAACAGAATTCATTATTAATCAAAAAATGGGAGGTGGTACATGGATTTATTTAGGTACATTCTACTTCCCGGCTGGAGTGAATCAGAACTGTAAAGTGACTCTATCAAATCTTTCAAAAAATAAAGGAGAAGTTATTACCGCTGATGCAGTAAAAATAGGAGGTGGATATGGCAATATTGCTCGTACTGTTTCATCAAAAGGAGCTTCTGAAAACCTTAAAAGTTCAGACAAACGACAAGACGCCTCTACTCCAACAGTAGAAAAGAGTATAAAGTATCCATATGAAGTTAGTGGATATCCTCGCTTTACTGAGGCAGCTCGTTATTGGTTGCAATGGGCCGGTATACCTGATAGTATTTACTCTCCAAGCAAAGGAGTAAATGATTACACCGACGACTACCAATGTAGAGGTCTATGGGTAAACTACTTAGCTGGAGGCTCTATGGCTAACCCTACAGAAGAGGGATTAAACATTCCAATTGACTTAGCATTTGCTTTTCATTCTGATGCAGGAACAACATTTAATGACTCAATTATCGGAACTCTCGGTATTTTTAGAACAGGATCATATAATGGCAAATATACCAATGGAGTTTCAAGATATGCTGCACGAGAGCTAACCGATTTAATTCAAACGCAGATAGTAAATGACATTCGTAATTTATATCACCCCAATTGGACAAGAAGAGGAATGTGGAATAAATCATATAGCGAGGCTTCTACACCGAAAGTTCCAACAATGCTGCTAGAGCTACTCTCTCATCAAAACTTTGCAGATATGCGATATGGATTAGATCCGAGATTTAGATTTACTGTAAGTCGTTCTATTTATAAGGGTATATTAAAGTACCTCAGTTCACAGTACAACACAGAGTATGAAGTCCAACCTCTACCAGTGGAGGCCTTTACTTCTGAATTTATAGATGAAAACAAAGTTCGATTAACTTGGGAGCCTGTAGAAGATATACTGGAACCCACAGCTAAAGCCAAACGTTATATAGTATATACCAAAATAGGACAAGGGGACTTTGATCAGGGAACTATTGTCAAAACCAACTCCTACGAGCAGGATATTCCATTGGGAGTAGTAGTCAGCTTTAAAATAACGGCACTCAATGATGGAGGGGAAAGTTTCCCTTCAGAAACACTATCAGTAGGGCGTGCTTTTAACTCCAAAGGAGATGTACTAGTAATCAATGGTTTCACACGCATTAGTGCTCCTGACGATTTTGATGCACAAGGTGACTCTATAGCAGGATTTCTTGACGATAAAGACCACGGAGTTCCTTACATTAAAGATATCAGCTACATTGGGAAAATGAAAGAGTTTAGAAGAATTATCCCTTGGATGGACGATGATGCTTCAGGCTTTGGAGATAGTTATGGTAATTTTGAAACACAGGTTATTGCAGGTAACACCTTTGATTATCCAGCAATACATGGAAAGTCTATTCTCAAAGCAGGATATTCTTTTGTATCGTGCAGCAAAAAATCTGTAGAGATAAAGAAAGCTCTATTGACACAATACCCTATAATAGATTTAATTCTTGGAAAAGAAAAGCAGTCTAAAATGGGTGCTGGAGAAAATCAACAATTACAATATAAAACATTTTCAAAAGAGCTTCAATCTCAAATTTCCAACTTTTGCGAAAATGGAGGTTCGATTTTGATTACTGGCTCTTATATTACATCTGATATTTATGATAACCCTCTAGCCACAAAGCAAGACGAAGACGTAGAGTTTTTAAACAACGTATTAAAGATAAAATGGAGAGTAGGAAGAGCTGCTACTATGGGTGGAATCAAAGAAGTTACTTCTCCCCTATCTAACCACAACAACAAATATACTTTTAATCAGAATCTTAGTGAAAAAATATATAGAGTTGAATCCCCAGATGCTATCGAACCCGCAAATAAGGATTCCCACACAGTGCTACGATACACCGAAAATAATTTAAGTGCAGGGGTGGCTTTCTCTGGAGCATATAAGGTATATGCTATGGGCGTACCTTTTGAGGTAATTCAATCCGAGGATAAAAAAGATGAGCTTATGGCTACTATCCTTTCATTCTTAACAAAAGACTAATAATTAATACAGCTAATCTATGAAAAAGACTCTCATATCAATTATTTGCTTAGTATGTGCTATTCTCCCAATGAGTGCACAAGACTTTACTTTTGCTTTATTGACTGATACGCATATATCAAAACATAACCCAGCACCAGCAGAAGACTTAAATAAAGTAGTAACTGAAATAAATAATAATCCTAAAATTGAATTTGTTATTGTTTCAGGAGATTTATCAGAAGAAGGAGATTTCACATCTTTAAGTCAAGCTAAAGCCATTTTAGCAAAATTGAACAAACCGTATTATGCCGTTCTGGGAAACCATGAAACTAAGTGGACTGAATCAGGAATGACTGATTTTGGCAAAATATTTGGAAGTGAACGAGTAAAATTCGAACATAAAGGTTTCCTTTTTTTAGGATTTAATACAGGTCCACTATTAAGAATGGCTGACGGACATGTTGTACCCCAAGATATCTCATGGCTAGAAAAAGAACTATCGGAAGCTCCTATCAACCAACCTACATTTTTAATTACCCATTATCCTTTACTAAAAGGAGATGTAGATAATTGGTATGATGTTACGAATGCTGTAAGGAAATATAACATCAAATCCTTTTTAGGAGGGCATTATCATAGCAATCGTTTCTTTCAGTATGATGGAATACCGGGTATCATAAGTAGATCAACACTTAGGGATAAAGACAATAATCCGGGTTACACACTAATTAATGTTGTAAATGACTCTTTATATGTATCAGAAAAAAAAATCAATCAAGCTCCTATACAGTGGAAGAGCTTGTCTCTAACTGAAAAGTATTATACTAAAGAAAGTGGAAATGATATTTACCCAGATTTTTCAGTAAACAACGAATACCCACTAGTAAAAAAAATATGGATGAATAAGTCGGGTGTAGGGATTTATAGTTCTCCTGCTTTATACAAAAAGAATATATATGTAGGAGATGACATGGGTTACCTCTCAGCTTATCGAATAAAAGATGGTAAAAAATTATGGCAGTTTAAAGCTGAACATCGTATTTTGGGCACACCTGAAGCAGATAATAATGTAGTTGTTTTTGGGGCTGCTGATAAACACATCTATGGATTAAATGCAAACAATGGCAAACTTCTATGGAAAATCAAAGCTAATGCACCCGTATTAGGAGCTGTAACGATCCATAATAACATCGCTTTTATTGGAGCTAGTGATGGCGTTTTTAGAGCTATTGACATCCTATCAGGAAATATAGTGTGGCAATACAATCAAGTTAAAGGATACGTAGAAACTAAACCCTTAGTAACTGATAATAAAGTCATTTTCGGAGCATGGGATAACACGCTTTATGCTTTAAATGAACAAACAGGAGAAGTAGAATGGCTTTGGACAGGAGATATAAAAGGAATGCACTTCTCTCCAGCAGCAGTATGGCCTGTAGCAGCACATGGAAAGGTTTTTATAACAGACCCTAAGCGTGCTATGACAGCGATAAGTTTACAATCAGGTGAAACAATTTGGAGAACTAATCAATCCATGGTAAGAGAGACTATTGGGTTATCTGAGGATAACCAAAGAATCTATAGTAAAACGATGAATGATAGTGTGGTTTGTTACTCAGCTGAAACAGATATTCCAGAACATCTTTGGTCTACAGACGTGGGGTTTGGATATGAGCATGCACCATCCATGCCTATAGAGAAAGAAGGAGTACTTTACGGAAGTACAAAAAATGGATTGATGTTTGCTTTAAATTCTACAACAGGTCAAATAATATGGAAGCATAAAGTTGGAAACTCTCTAATTAACACACTAGTACCTCTCGATAAAAACAGAGTTTTATTTACTGCTACAGGCGGGGAAATAGGACTATTAGAATATAAAAACAAATAAGAAATTAAAGATATAATCATATGAAAACAAGAATCAATTGCTTCATTCCTTTTCTTGACGAAGCACAAGTAAAAGAGACTATTCAAAATTTACAGCAATCAGAACTCAACTTGAACATCTATCTTGTGAGTACTCAAAAAAAATCGGATAACAAAGCCTTAGGCTATCCTATTATTTATGTACCAGCACTCACTTCAACAAGCGCCATTCAATCAATAGCAGAACAAGCAAATTCTGACTATACTTTGCTATACACAAAATATACAACTCTTGAATTAGGATATTTTGCCCTAGAACGTATGCTAAAAATAGCAGATGATTCTTGTGCAGGAATGGTCTATGCAGACCACTATCAAATACTAGGAGATCAAAGAAAAAATGCACCCGTCATAGATTATCAAAAGGGCAGTTTAAGAGATGACTTCAATTTTGGTTCGGTTCTATTATTTAACACTGAAGCTTTAAAAGACTCAGTTAATCGTATGAAGGCATCTTATAATGCAGCTGGATTATATGATTTAAGACTTAAACTTAGTCAGAAGTATAAATTAGAACACATCAATGAATACCTATATTCTGAAATAGAAAAAGACACCCGTAAAAGTGGTGAAAAAATATTCGATTACGTAGATCCTAAAAATAGAGGAGTACAAATCGAGATGGAAAAAGCCTGTACAGAACATCTTAAAGAAATAGGAGGATATCTTGCTCCTCAATTTGAAAAAATCGAATTTGAAGCTGATCACTTTGAATATGAAGCATCTGTCATCATACCTGTTCGTAATAGAATTAAAACAGTAAAAGACGCGATAGAGTCAGTGCTAAAGCAAAAAACAACTTTTAAATTCAACTTAATTATTATAGATAATCACTCAACTGATGGCACAACTGAAGCCATTGATAGCTTCAAAGGAGATGATCGATTAATTCACCTAATACCCAAACGCAAAGACTTGGGTATTGGTGGGTGTTGGAACGCAGGTGTTCATCATGACAAATGTGGAAAATTTGCTGTTCAATTGGATAGCGATGATGTGTACAAAGACGAAAACACATTACAAACAATGATTAATGCTTTCTACGAGCAAAATTGTGCTATGGTTGTTGGAACATACATGATGACAGACTTTAATATGAATATGATTGCTCCTGGAGTTATTGATCATAAAGAATGGACTCCAGAAAACGGACGAAATAATGCTCTACGCATCAATGGGCTAGGAGCGCCTAGAGCTTTCTATACCCCTGTGTTACGAGAAATCAAGGTGCCCAACACTAGCTATGGAGAAGATTATGCTCTTGGTTTGAATTTCTCAAGACAATATCAAATTGGTAGGGTCTATGACATCGTTTATTTATGCCGCCGTTGGGAAGACAACTCTGATGCATCACTAGACATAGTCAAAATGAATGCACATAATACTTATAAAGATAGAATTCGTACCTGGGAGCTTGAAGCACGAATCAACTTAAATAAAAAGAAATAAGAATGAATATAGAGGTTGACAAACTTTTTCAACAACAATTGGGAGAATGGCCTTTAGCTGCTAAAAATTTTAATGCCTTGTCTGAGGTTAAAACAAAAGAGGTTAGCGTAAACGGAGTACACTATCGTGTACAGTTTAACCCGGCAAGAATAGTTTCTTCAGCAGCTAAGGTTGACAGTGCGTCTATTCAGGCTCGTAAATGTTTTTTATGTGCAACAAATAGACCCATAGAACAGAAAGGGATTAACTATAAGCAGTATGTTATACTGCTTAATCCCTTTCCGATTTTCCCTAGACATCTTACTATTCCTGACATTAATCACGTGGACCAAAAAATAGAAGGCCGCATCTGTGACATGTTGGATTTAGCAAAAAAAATAGATGACTATGTCTTGTTTTATAATGGTCCTAAATGTGGAGCATCAGCCCCTGACCACATGCATTTTCAAGCAGGTAATAAAGGATTTTTATGCATAGAAAAAGATGTTACCAACCTTCCTTTAGAGAAATTAAAAGAGTATAAATCAGCAAAACTGTTTTTACTAAACGACAATCCTAGAAATAGTTTAATCATCAAAGGGACGACCTCTGAAGATATTAATGAGCTTTTTAATCAAATCTATCATACCCTACCAGTTCAAGAAGGTGAATCAGAACCGATGATGAATTTAATAGCTTGGTATGACAAAGATGAGTGGACATTAATATTATTACTAAGAAAAAAACATAGACCAAATGCTTTTTTTGCCAAAGGAGAAAATAAATTAACAATAAGTCCAGCTTCTGTAGATTTGGGTGGAGTATTCATTACTCCTCTAGAAATAGATTTTAATAAAGTAAATGAAAAGCAAATTCTTGAGATAGTATCGGAAGTCTCAATGTCCAAAGAAGAGATTATTAATCTACTAAAAAAGTAAACATGAAAGCCCCTCAAGTAAGTGTAGGTATTCTTTTTGAACCTAAAATAGAATTCACTCTCCATATACCCTATCTCATCAACGGAATTGTAGTAGAAGGAAAACAATCTGTTCTATTTCAGCAAGGTCAAATTGCTTGGAATAACGTATTGTATGATGAGCTTTTATTCATCCCAACAAATACAGATACAGGATCCTTTGAATTAGAAGATGTAACTATTGGAATCAACTTCCATTGGGAAAGGAAAGAAAATCAAAAATTCAGAGGCTCACTCCGAATTATTGTTGAAGATGATAAGCTAACAGCTATCAATATACTACCCGTGGAGGAATATTTGACGAGTGTTATTTCTTCCGAAATGAGTGCTAATGCTTCACTTGAGCTATTAAAAGCTCATGCAGTGATATCAAGAAGCTGGCTACTAGCTCAAATTCAAAAGAACAAAGACTTAAAATCGGGGAAAGAGCAATATTCAAATCAACAAATCAATACAGACGATGAGTATATTGTTTGGTATGACAAAGAAGACCATGTCAATTTTGATGTTTGTGCTGACGACCATTGTCAACGCTATCAAGGAATAACAAAAGCCTCAACTTCATTAGTTCAACAAGCTGTTCATCAAACAGAAGGAGAGATTCTAACTTACAATGGACGTATTTGTGATGCTCGCTTTTCTAAATGTTGCGGAGGTGTACTAGAAGAATTCAACACTTGTTGGGAAGAATCATCGCATCCCTATTTAGCAAAAAAGAGAGATTCAATAGACAACGAAAATATTCCAAACCTAAAAGTAGAAAATCTTGCTGTTAAATGGATTAAGGGATCTCCAGAAGCCTTCTGCAATACTACAGACAAAAAGATATTGAGTCAAGTCCTTAACAACTACGATCAAGAAACCACCGATTTTTATCGATGGAAAACAGAATATACCCAAAAGGAGCTAGCAGATCTTATTTATAAAAACACACAACTTGATTTTGGAGAAATCATTAATCTAACTCCTATTTCAAGAGGTGTATCAGGCAGATTAATCAAGCTTAAAATAGAAGGGACTAAACGTTCAAGAATAATAGGGAAAGAATTAGAAATTAGACGAGTATTATCTAGTTCTCATCTTTACAGCTCAGCCTTTATTATTGAAAAAGAGGATATCCAGAATAACATTCCTCAAAAATTTACTTTTAAAGGAGCTGGATGGGGACATGGTGTGGGATTATGCCAGATAGGAGCAGCAGTAATGGGAGAAAAAGGGTTTAAATATGATTCGATTTTACTCTACTATTACATCAATGCCAACATTGAGAAACATTACTAAACATGAAAAACAATACAATGAATAATCAAAAACGGGTGTCTCCTTGGGCATGGGTACCAACACTCTATTTTGCCCAAGGCTTACCTTATGTTGCCGTAATGACAATTGCTGTCATTATGTATAAACGACTAGGACTATCCAACACAGACATTGCTCTATATACATCTTGGCTATACTTACCATGGGTAATAAAACCTTTATGGAGCCCATTTGTAGACCTTGTAAAGACCAAAAGAGCTTGGGTTGTAGCTATGCAAGCTTTAGTTGCTGCAGGATTTGCAGGAGTAGCATTTTTTATCCCCACAGCATTCTATATAAAAATGAGTTTAGCTTTCTTCTGGCTTCTTGCTTTTAGCTCTGCTACTCATGATATTGCAGCGGATGGATTCTATATGCTAGGATTAAGTACAGGAGATCAATCCTTATTTGTGGGTATCCGTAATACAGCATACAGACTTGCTACGATCTTTGGACAAGGAGTCCTTGTAATGTTTGCTGGAGCAATGGAAGAAGGCATTCTTTTTTCTTCAACAAAAGGGAATATTCCTTTAGCCTGGAGCATAACTTTTTACTTACTCGCTGGTATATTCTTAGGCTTAGCACTGTATCACAACTATGTACTACCCCGACCAGATGCTGATGTTAAACGACCTAATTTAAGTGCGAATCGCATTTTAAAAGATTTCTTTGAAACCTTTATATCCTTCTTTAAAAAGAAAGATTTAGGCTTAATGTTCTTTTTTATTCTAACCTATCGACTTGGAGAATCTCAGCTAGCCAAGATAGCCTATCCTTTTCTTCTTGATGGAACAGACCAAGGTGGCTTGGCTTTAGATACATCAACGGTAGGAGTAATTTATGGTACTATTGGTGTCATAGCTCTTTTAGTTGGAGGTATCATTGGAGGAATATTAATATCTAAAAGTGGATTTAGGGCATGGATTATCCCTATGGCAATAGCAATTAACTTACCCGATGTTCTCTATGTTTGGTTAGCATGGGCAACACCAGACAATGTATGGCTTATCAGCTCTGCCGTAGTCTTAGAACAGTTTGGCTATGGTTTTGGATTTACTGCTTATATGCTTTATCTCATTTATATTGCTGATGGAGAACATAAGACAGCTCATTATGCCATAGCAACAGGTTTCATGGCTTTAGGAATGATGCTTCCTGGAATGGTAGCTGGTTGGATACAAGATCACATTGGCTATACAAACTTCTTTATTTGGGTATGTATCTGTACAATACCTGGAATTGTAGCATCTATAATGGTTAAGAATAAAATCGATCCTTCTTTTGGACGCAAAAAAATAAACAGATCATGAAAAACTTTAAACTTCTTATCACTCTTTTTACATTAAGTCTCGTTTTTCCTCTCAACGCACAAAGAATAAAAACAGGTATTGAGGTTCTAAAATCTCAGAACTTTAAAATACTAGAAGGAAAAAGAGTTGGATTAATAACTAACCCTACTGGGATAGACAATAATCTTACATCCACTGTAGATATATTAAACAATGCACCCAATGTAAATTTAGTTGCATTATACGGGCCAGAGCATGGTGTCAGAGGAGATATTCATGCGGGAGATAAAGTAGATAGCTCTGTAGATGCAGCAACAGGACTTCCTGTACACTCTCTATATGGTGCTACAAGAAAACCTACTCCAGAAATGCTAAAAGATATTGATGTACTTGTTTATGATATACAAGATATTGGTTGTCGTTCTTTTACTTACATCAGTACTATGGGCGTAGCAATGGAAGCAGCAGCAGAAAATGATAAAGAGTTTATTGTCTTAGATAGACCAAATCCATTGGGAGGAAACAAAGTAGAAGGTAATTTAGTCGAGGACCCTTATATCTCTTTTGTTAGCCAATTCAAAATTCCATATCTCTACGGCTTAACTTGTGGAGAACTAGCACTACTCATTAATAAGGAATTTATGTCAGAAAAGCCTTGTGACTTGAAAGTTGTAAAAATGAAAAAGTGGAAAAGGAAAATGACTTATGAAGACACCGGTCTACAATGGGTTCCTTCTTCTCCTCATATTCCACATCCTCATTCTGCTGTATTCTACCCTATTTCTGGAATTTTAGGAGAACTTGGCTATATGTCTATAGGAGTAGGTTATACTATACCTTTTCAAATGTTTGCAGCCCCATGGATTAAAGCAGAAGAGTTTGCACAAAGAATGAATCAACTAAACTTACCTGGTATAAAGTTCAGACCTATACACCTAAAGCCTTTCTATTCAGTTGGCAAAGGTGAACATCTACAAGGAGTTCAAGTTCATGTAGTTAATTATAAGAAAGCTAATTTAAGTGAAATCCAGTTTTATATAATGCAAGAGGTTGCTAATCTATATCCTGACAAGAAAATTTTTGACAACTGTAACAAGTCGAGATTCAATATGTTTGATAAGGTTAGTGGTTCTAATTATATAAGAGAAAAGTTTAGTCAAAACAACAACTGGAACGATGTTAAAGACTATTGGAATAAAGATGTGGCAGATTTTATGAAGCTATCCAAAAAATATTACCTTTATAAGTAAGAATTATTTTTTATTTATATCACTATGAGAACACAAAAGAATTACAAAGATTTTTTAGATGAAGCGGAAAACATCATTCCTAAAGAACGGATTTATACGGACGAACTACGCAGATTAGCGTGGGGCACTGACGCTGGATTTTATCGTTTGATCCCTCAAGTTATCTTACGACCTAAATCAGAAGAAGAAGTTTCTAAACTAATGGCTTTATCTAATAAATATCAACTACCTGTTACTTTTAGAGCAGCAGGAACAAGCTTATCGGGTCAAGCAATTAGCGACTCTATCCTTATGGTGGCTGGTAAAAACTGGGAGAACTATAAGATTTCATCGGATCATCAAGAAATTACTCTTCAACCGGGTATTATAGGACAAAGAGTAAATGAAATCTTGAAACCTTATGGACGGATATTCTCACCAGACCCTGCATCTGTAAAAAGTGCAATGGTAGGGGGTATTATTATGAATAATGCTTCTGGGATGAACTGTGGTACACATGCCAACAGTGACAAGGTTTTAAAATCTGTTCGTATGGTCTTTGCTGATGGTACAACGTTAGATACAGGCAGTAAAGAGAGTCGTGACAATTTCACCCAATCACATCCTGAGTTTATTAAAGGCATCGAAAAATTAAGAGATAAAGTAAAAGCTGATAGTCAACTAGCTGAAAGAATACGCTATAAGTATTCTATCAAAAATGTAACAGGACTTAATATTAGACCTTTAATTGCTTATGATGATCCTTTTGATATCATAGCACACTTACTTGTAGGCTCCGAAGGGACATTAGCTTTTGCTTCAGAATTTACTATGGCTACGGGATATGATTATCCATATAAAGCCAGTGGTATGCTCTATTTCAGCGATATAAAAGAGGCTTGTCGTGCTGTTGTAAAAATGAAAAAAATAGCCAATGAAAAAGGTGAATGGATTGTTAAAGGAGCTGAGCTATTAGACGAAAAATCTCTTTCATCGGTTAACGACCCAACAGGTGTTGGACTTACAGCTGTGCTAACAGAAACAATGGCTGTAACCAAAGAAGAATTAGATAAAAACATCCAAGTTATCACAGATGCACTTCAAGAATTTGATACTTATATTCCTATACACTTCACGGATGATCCAAATGAGTACTCTAAGTATTGGGCAATTCGTGCTGGTATTTTCCCTGCAGTGGGTGGTACACGTGAATTGGGTACAACTTGCTTAATTGAAGACGTAGCATTCCATATAGAAAACTTACCTGAGGCAACTGCTGAACTACAAGATCTACTAAGAAAACACAAATATGATGATGCTTGTATCTATGGGCATGCTCTTGAAGGAAACTTCCATTTCATCATTAATCAATCTTTTGATTCTCAAGAAGAAGTTGACCGATATGAAGAGTTAATGGAGGATGTTAAAGTACTTGTCGTTGATAAGTATGATGGATCGCTTAAAGCAGAACATGGTACAGGTCGTAACATGGCTCCATATGTAAAATACGAATGGGGAGAAAAAGCTTTTATGGTAATGAAGCAGATAAAAGAGCTTTTTGACCCTAATAATATGCTTAATCCGGGTGTAATCTTTAATGATGATCCTAAATGTCATATCAAAAACTTCAAACCACTACCTCTTACACATCCTATCGTTGATAAATGTATTGAGTGTGGCTTTTGCGAGATCAATTGTTTAACCTGTGGTTTTACTCTTTCTTCAAGACAAAGAATAGTTATTCAACGAGAAATTTCTCGTTTAGAGAGAGAGAACTCCGATCCTGAGAGAGTTAACCTTTTGAAGAAACAATATAAATATTTAGGAGAACAAACTTGTGCAGGTGATGGACTATGCTCTACATCTTGTCCTATGAAAATTAATGTAGGTGATTTAACTCATGTATTGAGAGAAATGAATATCCCTACTAACGGTTTTGGATATAAGATTGGAGACTATGTTGCCAACCATTTCGCAGGAATTAAGAGTGTACTAAGACCCACATTGTCAGTAGCCAATGCTGCTCATTCGGTTCTAGGTACATCTTTAATGAGCTCGATAACAAGAGGTATGCACAAAGCATTCAAAGTTCCTCAATGGACTCCAGCCATGCCAAAGCCTTATTACCCTAATAAAGCTAAAGTTTTAACTCTAAAATCGCCTAAAAAAGTAGTATACTTCCCTAGCTGTATTAACCAGACTATGGGTCTAGAAAAGAAATCTCCAGAAGAGTTACCACTTATCAACAAAATGGCTTCTCTACTACATAAATCGGGTTACGAGATTATTTTCCCAGAAGGCTTAAGTAAGTTATGCTGTGGTACAATATGGGAAAGTAAAGGTATGCCAGAAATTGCGGATAGAAAAGTTAAAGAATTAGAGGATGCTCTTTGGGAAGCAAGTAATCATGGAGAGTACCCAGTTCTATGTGATCAAAGCCCTTGTTTGTACCGAATGAAAACTTGTATCAGTAAAATGAAGCTTTATGAGCCAGCTGAATTCATTTATACGTTCCTAAAAGACAAACTAGAATTTAAGCCAGTCAATACTCCTGTAGCTGTCCATGTAACTTGTTCTATGCGTAAAATGGGTATTGCTGATCAAATAATAAATCTAGCTAAGCTTTGCTCAACTCATGTTTTTGTTCCCGAAGAAGTGGGATGTTGCGGCTTTGCTGGAGATAAAGGCTTTACCAATCCAGAAGTAAACTCTTATGCTCTCAGAAAACTTAAGCCACAAATTGAAGAGAACAATATACAAATGGGATATTCTAATAGTAGAACCTGTGAAATAGGTCTTACTACTAATTCTGGCATCCCCTATGCTTCAATCGTCTATTTAGTAGACAAATGTACATCTGTAAAAACTGAATAAACTATTCATATGATAAAGAAAGAGAACCAACGCTTACTTGCTTTAGATATTCTCCGTGGTATTACTATTGCAGGAATGATTTTAGTAAATAATCCAGGAAGCTGGGGTAGCATTTATGCTCCACTAGGACATGCTGAATGGAATGGATTAACTCCAACAGATTTAGTATTTCCTTTTTTTATGTTTATCATGGGCATATCAACTTATTTCTCACTAAGGAAATATAAGTTTGAGTTTTCCAAAGAAGCAGCCCTGAAAATATTGAAACGTACCATTATTATTTTTGCTATCGGTTTAGGAATAGCTTGGTTCTCTCTCTTTTTAAGAACTTGGAATAGTCTTGCTTCAGCAGACATCAGCATTTTTGAACGATTATCTCAATCTATATTTGTTTTTGAAAATTTAAGAATATTAGGTGTGATGCCAAGGTTAGCTCTTACATATTGTGCTACGGCAATCATAGCCTTAACGATAAAACACAAATACATACCCACACTAATTGTGGGCATATTAATAGTCTATACCTTTATTTTATTCTTAGGTAATGGTTTTGAATACAATGAAACCAATATCTTATCCATAGTCGATAAAGCTATATTGGGTGAGAATCATATGTATAAAGACAATGGCATAGATCCAGAAGGACTTGTCAGCACCATACCAGCTATTGCTCATGTTTTGTTAGGCTTTTTTGTTGGAAAAATATTTACCGAGAAAAAAGATATCCATAGTAAAGTTGAATTTCTTTTCATTATGGGTTCAATTCTTACTTTCGTAGGACTTTTACTCAGCTATGGCTGTCCAATCAATAAAAAAATATGGTCTCCTACTTTTGTGTTAACAACATGTGGCTTAGCCTCAACATTATTGGCTCTCCTCATCTGGATAATAGATATTAAAGGCTATAAGAGATGGAGTCTATTCTTCGAATCCTTCGGGGTTAATCCTTTATTCATGTATGTCATGGGAGCCTTTCTAACCATTTGCTTTGGAAGCATCCTTTTTCCCTATGGTGATGGATCAATCAGCATACATAACTTTATGTACAGCATTGTTTTAAAGCCCACACTTGGAGCTTATGCTGGTTCATTAGCATATGCTCTGCTCTTTGTTGCGCTAAACTGGGTAATAGGATACCAACTATACAAACGTAAAATCTACATTAAAATATAATATTACACACAAATATGATACTTATCGCTGACAGCGGTTCAACAAAAACAGATTGGACCATTATTAAAGACGACAAAACAACTCAACTTGTTACTACCAAAGGCATCAATCCTTTTTTCCAAACCGAAGAAGATATCGCTCAAGAAATAGAAAATAATCTATTACCTTATTTACCAAATTCAACTTTTGATGGTGTCTATTTTTATGGAGCAGGATGTGCTTTTGATGATAAAATTAGAATAGTTTCTCAAGCTATAAAAAGACATATCAATTGTAGTGAAATAGTAGTAAACTCAGACATGCTAGCTGCCGCACATGCTCTATGTGGAAGAGAATCGGGTATCGCTTGTATTCTAGGAACTGGCTCTAACTCGTGTGCTTACGATGGAACTAAAATTGTAGAAAATGTATCCCCTCTAGGGTTTATTTTGGGAGATGAAGGCAGTGGAGCTGTTTTAGGAAAACTTTTCATTGGAAGTTTATTAAAAAATCAATTAACCAAAGGACTAAAAGAAGAATTCTTAAAAGAATATGACCTTGCTATTGGAGATATCATTCATCGAGTATATAGAGAATCATTTCCAAATCGTTTTTTAGCTAGTGTGTCTCCTTTTATCAAGAAACATATTACAGATGCTTCAGTTCACAACTTGGTGCTGAATAGCTTTATGGACTTTTTCCAAAAGAATGTCATGCAATACAACTACAAAAAAGAATCGGTTCATTTTATCGGTTCTGTTTCCTTTCATTATGAGTCTATATTAAGAGAAGCAGCAGAATTAAAGGGCATTAAAGTTGGACAAATATTAAAAAGTCCAATGCAAGGACTTATCAAATATCACTTAAGCAAATAATTATGAGTTTCGTAAAAATATCAGAACAACCTTCTCTTTATGAAAATTTAGAGAAAAAATCTGTACGAGAAATACTAGAAGATATCAATCAGGAAGATCAAAAAGTAGCACTTGCTGTACAGAAGTGTATACCACAAATCGATAAACTAGTTTCCCAAATTGTTCCTCGTATGCAAGAAGGTGGACGAATATTTTATATGGGTGCTGGAACTAGTGGACGCTTAGGAGTCTTAGACGCCTCAGAAATCCCCCCCACCTTTGGTATGCCTCCTACTTATGTTATAGGACTTATTGCGGGAGGAGATATCGCTCTTAGAAATCCTGTGGAAAACGCAGAAGATGATGAAAAAAGAGGTTGGGAAGAACTCCAAGAACATGGTATAAACGAAAAAGATACAGTTATTGGTATTGCTGCTTCTGGTACCACCCCTTATGTTATTGGAGCTTTAAGAGAAGCCAGAAAACATGGAATCCTTACGGGAAGCATAAGCAGTAACCCAGACTCTCCTATGGCAGCAGAGGCAGATGTAGCTATTGAAATGATAGTAGGTCCCGAATATGTATCGGGCAGTTCTAGAATGAAATCGGGTACAGGACAAAAAATGATCCTCAACATGATCACTACTTCCGTTATGATCAAAATGGGAAGAGTAAAAGGAAACAAGATGGTAAACATGCAACTGAGCAACAAAAAACTAGTTGACAGAGGAACCAATATGATTGTTGAGGAACTTGGATTACCTTATGAAGAAGCAAAAGAACTCTTAATTACACACGGCTCTGTAAAAAAAGCCACCGACTTCTACAAGCAAAACCACTAGTAATGAAAAAACATTATCATATTCTATTATTATTTCTTATTATAACTCAACAACTGGCAGCTCAAAAGTTGCCAGTTGTTATTCCAGAGAGCGTCAATTTAAATACAGTTCAATTATCTAATATAGATAGAGTAGTCAACGATGCTATGGATAAGAAAGAGATACCTGGAGCTGTTATTGCTATCGTAAGAGAAAATAAAGTGGGTTACCTGAAAGCTTTTGGAAACAAACAGGTATACCCCACACCTATCCCTATGGATATACACACAGTCTTCGACTTGGCTTCCTGCACGAAACCTTTAGCCACAGCCATAAGTACGTTTATATTAATAGATAGAGGATACCTCACCTTAACAGACCCTGTAGAAGATTTCATACCTAAATTCAAGTCTTTTAAAAATGATTCAATAACAAAATCAATTCAAATTATAGACTTGCTTACACACACTTCAGGATTACCTGCCTATGCACCCGTATCAGAACTGATGAATCAAAAAGGGGATCTTAAAGAGGTCTTAAAAGAATATATTAGTACCTGTAACAGACTCTATGAACCTAAAACTCAAATGACATATAGCTGCTTGAATTATATCACGCTCCAATACATTATTGAAACTATATCTCAACAATCTTTACAAGAGTTTACCCAAGACAACATTTATAGACCTCTGAAACTCTCTTTTACAACATTCAATCCTAGCGATAACCTCAAAGCTTTATGTGCTCCAACCGAGCTTTTAAAGGATGGAACTCTCTTATTGGGAAACGTGCACGATCCTCTTGCTAGAATTATGAATCAAGGCATTTCAGGTAATGCAGGCTTATTTTCAACAGCAGAGGAAGTAGCTCTTTTAACCTCTATATTTATTAATAAAGGAAAAGCAAATAAAATTCAAATATTAAGCCCTGCATCAGTAGAAAAAATGAGTCATTTACCTTTCGGACTATCCTCTTTTGGTAGGACACCAGGGTGGGATATGAATTCTCCTTATTCTTCAAATAAAGGAGATCTTTTCAGCGATGAGACCTATGGTCATACGGGATATACAGGCACATCAATACTCATTAATCAAAAAAACAACTTGGCTCTTATCCTATTAACCAATGCTGTACATCCTTACGACAAGGGTAAAACAATAAGACTAAGAAAACAAATTGCTAATATAGTGGCAGCATCTGTAGGAACAGCTGGTAATGAAGGATATCTCAACCATTATGCTGAGAGAAATACACAATTTGAAAATGAAAAGAAAATCACTTCACGAGATATTGTTTTTCTAGGAGATAGCCACATAGAAAATGGAGGAAACTGGAATAAGAAACTCCATAGCAAACGAATCATCAATAGAGGAATTATAGGAGACAACACACAAGGAGTACTGAATAGACTTACTCCTATCGTACAAGGTAAGCCCAAACAGATTTTCTTATCTGTAGGGGTTAATGATATTTCTCAAGGTTTGAATAATTACACCTTACTAGAAAATATTGAAAAAATAATTCAGAAAATATTAGAAGTATCCCCACATACCAAAGTAACACTCCAAACTTTAATGCCTTTCAATGAAAAGAAAAGTTGGTATCGCTTATTAAAAGGAAAATCTGAGACAATTCAAGAATTTAACACATTCTTAAAAGAGTTAGCAAGCAAATATCAATTGGATATAGTAGACGCCTATGATTACTTCATAATTAATGGGACTAATCAATTACGCCCAGAATTAACAAATGATGGGTTACACCTTACAGAGGAGGGATATAAAATATGGTCTGAATTACTAAATAGATATATATTATAAAAGACAACCAACAAAAATCAAAGCCTATTCAGAATTAACTGAATAGGCTTTTTTTATACTCAAAAACAGTAATCGGAATACTAAAATAAAAAGAATACACCACTTTTTAAAAATTGGCAATGCGAGTATGACACCGACATGATGATGACATGACACCGACATGTTACACTCTTGACACCGATAGAATATGATTATAACTCTGTTACAACCTTTATACTCTAAATAGTATATATCGATGCAAATCAAAACTAAAACAAGCTCAATAAAATCACTATAACCTGGCACAGACATCGATTTTGGTCACAAAAAACCAACTCTGTCTATAATTACAAAACAAAAAAAGACTGCCTTATAAAAGACAGTCTTTTTTGTTATATAATAGAAACTTATTGTTTTACAATTTCTTGTAATGTTACATCAAATATTAATGTAGAATAGCCAGGTATAGCTCCATTATTATTATTACCATACCCTAATCTACTTGGAATGTAAATTTCCCATCTGTCTCCTACATTCATATGTTGTAAAACCTCAGTAAACCCAGATACTAAGCCATTCACAGTAAATTCTGTTACCTGATCTATATCTACATCAGGATCCTCATTATCAAAATTACCATCAAATTTTGGTAAATTCTTATAGGCCTTATATAAGTAGCGATTTTCTACAGGTAATTTACCTATAACTTCTTCGTCAATCAACAATCCTCGATAATAAACATTTACTATGCTAGTAAGAAAAGGTTTATTTTTTTCCTCTACAGGCAGTGTAGATTCTTTAATCACTTTATAGTAAACATAAAATCCTCTATTTCGAGTATCTTCAACTCTTTTTAAAGTTGGATCCTGTTTACTATCATAGACATTTGCTATTGAATCTACGAAATTTTCATTTCTCTCCCTCCAGTTAGCATATACTCCATCCTCCTTCGATTCACTACAAGAAGTAGCTATAAATCCAAGAACAAAAACAGTAAGTAATAAATGTTTTATTTTCATAGTTATTGTAGTTTCTTTAGAAGAGAAGTAATACTTACTCTATCTGCGATTATATTATTTAAATCAGCAATTGCTACTCTTTCTTGTTCCATTGTATCACGATTTCTTAGAGTTACACAATTGTCTTTCAAAGAATCATGATCTACGGTAATACAATATGGGGTACCAATAGCATCTTGTCTACGGTAACGTTTACCAATTGAGTCTTTTTCATCATATTGACAATTGAAGTGGAACTTCAAATCATCAATAATTTCTCTAGCTTTTTCTGGAAGACCATCTTTCTTCACTAGTGGAAGAACAGCTAATTTAACAGGAGCTAAAGCAGCAGGTAACTTCAATACAACACGAGATCCATTTTCTAGTTCTTCTTCACAGAATGAACCAGCCATTATACTTAAGAACATACGGTCTAACCCAATAGATGTTTCCACCACATAAGGAACATATGATTTATTTAATTCTGGATCAAAGTATTTAATACTCTTACCTGAGAACTTTTCGTGTTGAGATAAGTCAAAATCTGTACGAGAGTGGATACCTTCTACTTCTTTAAAACCAAAAGGCATAAGGTATTCAATATCAGTTGCAGCATTAGCATAGTGAGCTAACTTATCATGATCATGGAAGCGGTAGTTTTCATGACCTAAACCTAGGTTTTCATGCCATTTCAAACGCTGAGCTTTCCACATTTCAAACCATTCTAGTTCTGAACCTGGACGTACAAAAAACTGCATTTCCATTTGTTCAAATTCACGCATACGGAATATAAACTGACGAGCAACAATCTCATTACGGAAAGCTTTACCTATTTGAGCTATACCGAATGGAATCTTCATACGACCACTCTTCTGAACATTCATATAGTTCACAAAAATGCCTTGAGCTGTTTCAGGACGAAGATAAACTTTCATTGCACTTTCAGCAGTAGAACCCATTTCTGTAGAGAACATCAAATTAAACTGACGCACTTCTGTCCAGTTTCTTGTTCCAGAAATAGGGCAAACAATCTCTTCATCAACAATGATCTGTCGTAATTCAGTCAAATCATTATCATTAAGAGCTTTTGCAAAACGTTCATGTAGTGCATCTCTCTTTTCTTGATTCGCTAATACACGAGGATTAGTTGCTCTAAATTGTTCTTCATCAAAAGCATCACCAAAGCGTTTTGCAGCCTTTTTAACTTCTTTATCAATTTTCTCATCATACTTAGCTAGCTGGTCTTCAACCAACACGTCAGCACGATAGCGTTTTTTAGAGTCTTTATTGTCAATTAAAGGGTCATTAAATGCATCAACGTGACCTGAAGCTTTCCAAATAGTTGGATGCATGAAGATAGCTGAATCGATGCCCACAATGTTTTCGTGAAGTAGAACCATACTATCCCACCAGTATTTTTTGATATTATTTTTCAATTCTACACCCATTTGACCATAATCATATACGGCCCCGAGTCCATCATAAATATCACTGGAAGGGAAAACAAATCCATATTCTTTACAATGCGAAACTAATTTTTTAAAAACATCTTCTTGTGCCATCTTAAAATATCATTAATAAATTTACATTTTCTACCTATCGATAGGTGCCTAACGGCCTATAAATTAAATGCAAAGTAAGTGAATTTTTCAATTAAATTCGTATTTTTGTCAACACATCATGCTAAAATTGATGTATTTTTGATAATTAGGTGTTAAAACAGGAGGAAAACAATCTTTATGAGCGATGATATTCGTAATAATTCAGAGAATAATCAAATTGACCAACCCAATAATTCATCTTCTCCAGAAAATATAAAACATCATCTAACTGGCATGTATGAAAGCTGGTTCTTAGATTATGCTTCATATGTTATACTAGAACGTGCAGTACCACATATTAATGATGGTTTAAAACCCGTGCAACGTCGTATTCTACATTCTATGAAAAGAATGGATGATGGGAGATACAACAAGGTTGCCAATATAGTTGGTCATACTATGCAATTCCACCCTCATGGAGATGCTTCTATTGGAGATGCTCTTATTCAGCTAGGACAAAAAGATTTTCTAATTGACTGCCAAGGTAACTGGGGAAATATTCTTACTGGTGACCGTGCGGCAGCACCTCGTTATATTGAGGCTCGATTATCTAAATTTGCTTTAGAAGTAGTGTTTAACCCTAAAACGACAGAGTGGCAAAAATCTTACGATGGAAGAAATAAAGAACCGATAACTTTACCTCTCAAATTCCCTCTGCTTTTAGCTCAAGGTGCAGAAGGTATCGCTGTAGGTTTATCTTCCAAAATTTTACCACACAACTTTAACGAACTCTGCGAAGCTTCTATCAATTATCTCAATGGCAAAAAGTTTACCTTATATCCCGATTTTCAAACAGGAGGATATGTTGACGTAGCTAGATATAATGATGGTGAAAGAGGAGGCAATGTTAAAGTAAGAGCAAAAATCAACAAGATTGACAATAGAACACTTTCTATTACAGAAATACCCTTTGGTAAAACAACCACTTCTGTCATCGATTCTATACTAAAAGCTGTAGATAAAGGAAAAATTAAAATACGAAAAGTAGATGATAACACTTCTGCCAATGTAGAAATCATTGTTCATCTACCCTCTGGTGTATCTTCTGACAAAACGATTGATGCTCTTTATGCTTTTACTGATTGTGAAGTAAGTATATCACCCAATTGCTGCGTTATTGACGACAATAAACCTCATTTCCTAACGGTTAGTGATGTCCTTAAAAAGTCTGTTGATAATACATTAGATCTCCTTCAAAAAGAGTTAGAAATAAGGAAATCAGAACTTGAAGAAGGTTTACATCTTGCTTCTCTTGAAAAAATATTTATTGAAGAAAGAATATACAAGGATAAAGAATTTGAGAATGCTAAAAATATGGATGCTGCATGCAAGCATATTGACAAGCGCCTTACTCCATTCTACCCTAAATTAATCCGTGAAGTTACAAAAGAAGATATCTTAAAGCTTATGGAAATCAAGATGGGTAGAATATTAAAATTCAACACCAACAAAGCTGAAGAAGGCATTCTTAAAATGATGAAAGAAATTGAGGAGATTAACAAAGAGTTATCAAATATGATAGCTTATACTTCTCGCTGGTTTAAAATGCTACAAGATAAGTACGGCAAAGATCATCCTAGATTAACAGAAATAAGAAGCTTTGATAATATTGAAATAACAAAAGTAGTTGAAGCGAATCAGAAGCTGTATTTCAATGCAGACGAAGGTTTTATGGGTACAGATTTAAAAGGGGGTGAGTTCATAAATAACTGTTCTGATTTCGACGATATTATAATCTTCTACAAGAATGGTACCTATATGATTACTCCTGTAGCAGATAAAAAATTCATAGGAAAAGACGTAATTCATATTGACGTATTCCAAAAAGATGATGAAAGAACTATATACAATGTTGTTTATAGGGATGGAAAAGAAGGAGGAATTCACTATATCAAAAGATTCTTTGTAACATCTGTTATCAGAGATAAAGATTATGATGTAACACAAGGTACACCTGGCTCTGAAATTGTTTACTTTAGTTCTAATCCTAACGGAGAAGCAGAAGTGATTCATGTCTCTCTTAAAATAAGAAGAAGTGAGCGCAATCGCATTCGTAAAACAGAGTTTGATGAAGACTTTAGCGAAATTGGAATCAAAGGAAAGCAAGCTAAAGGTAATATATTAACTAAGCGTGATGTTAAAAAAATCACCTTAAAAGAACAAGGTGGCTCTACCCTAGGTGGTGTTGATATTTGGTTTGACCCAGATGTAAAGAAATTAAATCATGATGAAAGAGGCTTATATCTTGGAGAATTTACCGATGAGGACAGAATTTTAGTAACTACAGATAAAGGTATTTTCTATACCTGCTCGTATGACATATCTACTCACTTTGAAGGAAACATAACTCATATTGAGAAACTTGATGAAGAAAAGGTATGGACAGCTGTTCTATTCGACGCAAACAACAAAAACTTTCCTTATTTAAAAAGATTTACTTTTGAAGACGTGAACAAACCCGAAAGTTATTTAGGAGGCAATGAGAAGAGTCGAGAAGTTATCCTTACCACAAACCCCTCTCCTATATTTAAAGTCGTTTTTGGAGGAGCTGACAAACACAGGGATCCTATCACCATTGATGCAGTGAAGTTTATTGATCAAAAAGGATTTGGTGCCAAAGGAAAAAGAATTACGACTTATGACATCGCTGAAATTATAGAACTGAACCCTTGGAGCCCAGAAGATGAAGGAAATGAAGCTGATGAAGACACGAATCAAGAACCTAAAGAAATAGAACCTACAATTAAAACAATAGAGAGAAATGACTCTCCCTCAGCTGAAGATGACTCTAATTTGGAATCTAAAGAAGACGAATCGACGATGAAAGGGATAAATAATGGACAAATGGAACTATTCTAAAAATTTTCAGATCTACCTATGAAACAAAGATTAATATGGAGTGCTATTTTATTAGCTGTGCTCCTTACAAACATAAATGCACAATCACCTATAAAGAAAGATACGGTACAATACGCTCCAGTTATAAACAGGGCAGTTTCGTATGGTATAGGATATGCCAACATCTATGACACCTACCTTTCTCCACAAGAATATAAAGGTATAGATTTTAGGATTTCAAGAGAAACGATGAAAATGACACGTCTGTGGGCTGGAAATATATCGGTTCAAAATTTCCTACAAGCAAATATATCATATACGCACAACCACGTTGACAATAATAATTCATTTTCAGGTTTGCTAAACTGGAATTATGGTTTACATTACCAATTTAGAATCTCACCCAACTTTAAACTATTAGCAGGAGCACTGATTGATGCCAACTTAGGCTTCATTTACAATCTTAGAAATGGAAATAATCCAGCCTCAGCTAAATTCTATTTAAACTTAGCTCCTTCAGGTATGGCTATTTGGAATACTAAAATCAAGAATTATCCACTTACATTAAGATATCAAGTAAATATACCTGTAATGGGTATGATGTTTTCACCACACTATGGACAATCTTATTACGAAATATTCTCTCTAGGGAATGATAGTGGAACATTAAAATTCACTTCTTTCCACAACCAGCCTTCTATCAGACAGTTTTTTTCGGTAGATTTACCCATTAAAGCTGTAAAATTAAGGCTTAGCTATATCTGCGATATACAACAATCTAAGATAAATAACATAAGAGCACACTCCTACACTCACACGTTCATGTTTGGATTTGTTACTGAAATGTGTAAACTAAAGCCAAAAGAAACCATTCATGTACCATCGGGCTTAAAAGCTTATTAACTCGTTTTAAGTTATGATATATAGTACGTTCAAAAAAACATATAAGATATTTTCTCTCCTATTAATGATAAATGTCCTATTTACAAGCTGTATAAGAGAAGAAAAAGTAGATAACACTCCATGGGGAAACTTTGAAGCTTTATGGAAAATACTTGATGAAGGGTATTGCTATTTCAACTACAAAGACATTGATTGGAATGATGTTTATGAAGAATATAGCCAGAAAATAACTAAAAACATGTCGGATGAAGATCTTTTTGAAGTGTTAGGATCTATGACCAGAGAGTTAAAAGACGGACATGTTAACTTATCATCTAACTTCGACTTAGCCAGATATTGGGAGTGGTACGAAGACTACCCAAGAAACTTTGATGAAACTATTCAAGAAAAATATTTAGGGAAAGGGACTGATTATAAAATTGCAGGAGGCTTAAAATATAGAATTCTAGAAGATAACGTAGGATATATTTATTACGAAAGTTTTCTTACACCTATCAGTGATAATAATATATCTCAGGCCTTAAAGCACTTAGCACTTTGTAAAGGTATTATTATTGATATCAGAAACAATGGAGGAGGTAATATTACTAATTCAACTAAGCTTGCCTCTCATTTTACAGAAGAAGAAGTTGTAGTTAGCTACATTCAACATAAGCGAGGTAAAGGACATAATGATTTTTCTTCTCCCTACGAAGTAAAAGTAAAACCATCAAATGGCTTACGCTGGCAGAAAGGTGTAGCTTTATTGGTAAACAGACATACATATAGTGCAGCTAATGACTTTACTAACAATATGGGTTGTTTTCCTAATGTCACTATTATAGGAGATAAAACAGGAGGAGGAGGAGGTCTAGCCTATACTTCAGAGCTGCCCAATGGATGGACTGTAAGATATTCTGCTAGCCCGCACTTGAATGCTAAGATGGAACATATTGAGTTTGGAATAGAGCCCGACATTAAAGTCGATATGACGAATGCAGATAAGATAAAGGGGATTGATACTATAATCGAAGCTGCAAGAAAAATATTCTAAAAAATATTTGCATATAATTTGCTAGAATAAAAAAAAGATATACCTTTGCAACGCAATCAAAAGAAATGCAAAACATTCTTGCGGATGTGGCGTAATTGGTAGCCGCGCTAGACTTAGGATCTAGTGTCGTGAGACGTGAAGGTTCGAGTCCTTTCATCCGCACCAATAAAATAAAAAAGCTTCTGAGTTTTCAGAAGCTTTTTTATTTCACATTATAGCTTGAAGCTTTTGAAACATGGGGTCAGTCCGTAAAGTTGGGGATTTAACAATTAAGCGTATAGCATCATCACTCTATACAGATAGAACTTTACATCATCTACTCCTCTGAATGTAGCTCTGAGAGATTTAAGTTTGGCATTGAAAGATTCAGCTGAAGTATTGGTAAGTCTGTTTTCAAAGAAATTTAATATCCTATCATTGTGATTTTTAAAGGTTTCTATTACCGTATTGAACTGAGGGTAATTCCACTGCTCTACCTTATTAAACCACAGTGCAAGCTTTACCCTGGCAACATTTTTATCGTAGTTATGTGAGTATATCTGTCCAAGTTGTAAAGTCAAATAATAGAATTGTTTTATGTCGTCAAACTGCTTAAAGAGTATCTCAGCCCTTATTCTTTGGGAGTCTGTCCATTTATCAGGACTTTTGAATAGTAGATATCTGCTGCGTACAAGAAGCTGTCTTATGGTATCCCCGTTATCAAAACATGGAGGTATATATTTTCTCTTTTCTTTCCTTGCTCTTTTTATGTTTGAGTTCTCCTGCTCAATAGCTTGCCAGCGGTATTGCACGCGCAGCTCCTGCAATGCATCCTGCATCAACTTTTGTACATGAAAACGGTCTATGATCTGTGTAGCGTAAGGAAAGCATCTCTTGGCTATCTGCCTCATACTTCCGGCCATGTCAAGAGTCACGTTCTTGACCATCCTACGTTTTCCTTCTGGTAACTTCATCAGATATCTACATACATCGTCAGCCTTTGTTCCCTTTATCATAGCTATAATCGTACCATGCTTACCATGACCAGCCTTACCCGTTACAATGGTGTATAACTCTCCGTTGCTTAGGGCTGTTTCGTCAATAGATATGTTCTCACCTAAATTGTCTTTAAAATACATGTACTGATCAGCATGAGAGAGCTGATTCCAAGAACGATAACCACTTAGATGTTCCTTGTAGTAATCGTTAAGTGTCTTCGACTTCAGATGGCAGAAGTCAGCTACTACTTTTATGCTAACTTCATGATTGTCAATGTAACTCTTTTAAAAAAGAACCAAACTCGGCTGTTATCCTAGTCCCGTCTGCAACCAATTTCCAGTCTCTGCTGTATGTCTTACCAGTTTGCTTATCCTCCCATCTGCGACGTCTAACTTTCAAGTATACAGTGCGGTCGCGAACAGGAAAATCTGTAACTGTTATTGTTGGATAAAAACCTTTGGAAACTAGTGGAAGACTTGAATGCTCGTCTGGTATACTATTTTTCTCTTCAAGAGAGAATATATAATAATCACCCATGTCTGAATAGTCGGTAAAATCAAAATAGTCAAGCATGCCTTTAGGAAGGAACATGGACAATATATCCTTATAATCGATTGCTTTCTTTTTCATGGATCAAAAGTAATATTTTATAAGGGAAGTAGAAATGGACTAATTGTTAAATCCCCAACTTTACGGACTGACCCGAAACATGTTAACGGATTTCAAATATTTTTATTTCCTGATATAAAAAAACATGATAACTTATTGCAGAAATAAAAAAATAAAGTACATTTGCATCGCAATCAAATGATAGCACAACATCTGCGGATGTGGCGTAATTGGTAGCCGCGCTAGACTTAGGATCTAGTGTCGTGAGACGTGAAGGTTCGAGTCCTTTCATCCGCACCAATAATAAAAAGAGCTTCTGAGTTTTCAGAAGCTCTTTTATTATATATCTAATCTAGAATAGCGTTATTATAACGCTTGGATACTTCAATATTGAGATGGTAATTATTTCGGATCACCTGCAAAACTTGGGGGGATAACTTATTAAGCAAATAGTTTAGTCACTCTAAATAGGAAGAAACTAATATCTGTAACCCCTCTTAGTTGAGTCCTAAAGGCTTTTAGTTTAGCGTTAAAACTCTCTGCAAAAGCATTTGTTGATCGATTATTGAAGAAGTTTAATATTTCATTATAATGTGAATAGATGGCTCCTGCAATACTTTTAAAGGATTGAAAAGCAGTTTGCTCTACTCTATTATACCATTTGGCAAGAGAAAGTCTTGCTGCATCTTTAATTGTTTTACGATTAAAAATAGAGCGAAGCCCTTGTGATAGGCTATAGGCTTCTTTTAATGAAGGGTATTGTGCAAAAAGAATCTTAGCTCTTTCTTTTTGCTTATCAGACCATTTGTCTGCAGATTTAAAAAGAAGATATCGTCCTCTTGCTAGTAATTGTTTCTTTGTGTCTCCATTACTAAAAGTTAGAGGTTTATAGGTCTTACCTTCCCATTTGGCTTGTTTAATCGCTTGATTTTCTTCTTCTATGGCTTCCCATCTGTGTTTTACTCGTACCTCTTGCACTGCTTCATTGGCTAGTTTTTGCAGATGGAATCGGTCAATTACTCGACAGGCTTTAGGAAAACACACTCGAGCTATTTTATTCATACTATTAGCCATATCTAATGTGATCTCCTTGACTTGCTGTCTTAAACTCTCAGGCATCTTCATTAATACCTGGATAATTTTATCTGATTGAACACCAGCAATAATAGCGACTATGGTGCCCTGTTTCCCTTTATTATTGGGATTACTTAATATAGTATATAAGTCTCCATTGGTCATAGAGGTTTCATCGATACAGAGCCGTGGAGAAATGTTCTCTGGAAACAAAAGCCACTCTATAGCATGATCTTTCATTTGCCAATTCTTATATGAACTCAAGTGCTCTTTATAATGTCGCTCTAAAGAATCTCCATTAATATGGCAAATAGGCTCAAGAGAGCGGGCCGATACGGGGTATGTCTCTAGGTAATTCTTTTAAAAAAGCCGCAAACTCCTTCGAGTAATGCGTTCCTTTTGCTAGTAAGTCATATTTGTTAGTCAAGTATTCTTTTGTTGTAGAATCATACCACTTACGACGACGTACTTTGAGAGTAACCTTCTTGAAACGAACTGGAAAGTCTTGGATAGTTATGGGGTCTAGAAAGCCTTTAGATTCTACTTTATGACCTTTACGATCAGCTGGTAAAGAGTCAAACTCATCCATAAAAATGGTAATAACATCTTTTACTTTAGTCACTTTGGTAATCTTGAAATAAGTAAGGAACTCTTCTGGTAAAATTAAGCGAACTACTTCGAGTAACATTTGAGAATCTTGCATAGCTTTTGTTTTTTCTACAAAGATAATCTTTTTCATGTTTCCCCCCTGCTTTTGCAGGTGATCCATTATTTCCTATAAATGAGGATATTAACTTAATATATAAAATGCGATTAGAATGAATACATTTACAATTATAACTGATCCAAATCCTCTAAATATCCATCGGGATAATTCTTTATTCTGCCCTCTTCCAGAGAAGAAAAAGGCATAGCACATGTTTACAAATATATTACTAACCATAGCCTGCATACAACATGCAACAATAACAGCCACTGCAATACTGCCTGCTCCTTGCAATAAGTTCAAAATAAACGGCGTAATATCACTAAAACCTGAAATCACAGACAATAGATTCAGTCCACCAGTACCTGCATAGATCAAAGTATAGTGAGTAGCAATCGTAAATATAACAAATAATAAAGCAAAAATAATAGCCACTTTAAATTCTAAAGGATTACTTGTTTCTTCTTCCTCGTCCAAATCATCTTCCTCTTTCTTTATAGGTCTCTTCGTTTTAATAAAAGCCGCCACAGATGCAGTAGCAAAGCTCATAAGACCTAAATACGGATATATGACAAGAAACACATCTTTGCTAAAAATAAATATTAAAATGAGGAATCGAACAAACATTACCGCAACAGCCAACAACATAGCAGCTACATATTCACAAGCATAGGATGTTGGATCTTTTTTACTCTTTCGAGCCAATACAGAAATAGTGGCTGTACTACTATACAAACCACCAATAATACCAGAAACAATGATGCCAGATTCCTTAAACACATATCTTTTAAGAATATAAGAAAGGTAAGATATACCTGAAACTACTACTGTCGCCAACCAAATAGTATAAGGAGTTAAATCAATACCTGGAACAATATTATCATCAGGAAGCATTGGTAAGATAATTCCACTAATAGCCAAGAACTTAGCTAAAGTAATCATCTCATCATTTTGCATTCTCTGTGCTATTTCAGTAAATGTATGTTTAAGTTCTGATAAGAATAACACAGTAACTATTATTAAGATATAAAACCAACTAGGTTGTGTGATTACTATCGGACCAATGCAATAGGTAATCAAAGCTATTATAATGGTTGTTAATCCAAAAATATGAAAGGTATTTTGCTTGACAAAATAATGTATTGCCAATAGAGTGCCTAAAATCAGGCCACCACCAATAAACAAAGTCATTTTAACAGGATCTAGAATATACAATATATACCCCAATATTCCGATAAAAGTAAATGTTCTATCTGTTCCAAAGAGCATAGAAGCTCCTTCTCTTTTCATGCTAATCTTTCGCTGTGAAAGACCAATTAAAAGAGAAAAAAGAGTTACTAGTAAAAAAGAAATTAACTCTTGAGGTACATAGTTTGCAAGTTGTTCCATACATTCAATATTCAATTACCAACTATCATAAGGAGATTGAGAAAGATATGCATTATAATAACGCTTATCTCCTGTCACCTCTTCTCCTATAAAACTAGGGATTACAAACGAAGATAGTTCTGTTTCTAACTCAATCTCAGCTAGTATTAATCCACTATTACCCCCTTCAAACACATCTATTTCCCAGATGTAACCTTCAATAGGCACATTATAACGTGTTTTCTCTATAACTCCTGGTAAAACGAGTTTAAATAGCTGATTTGCTTCTTCTAGGGAAATTTCTTTTTCCCATTCAAAACGAGATAATCCACTATCATTACTCATTCCCTTAATTGTAAGATAGCCTTTAGAGCCTTTTATTCTAACTCTTACAGTCCTTTCTTTATCCAAGCATATATAACCCTGCTTTAAGTAGGAACTATCACTAGAGAGAGCTTTAAATGAATTATTCTTTACTAAAAATTTTCTTTCAATTTCTATTGACATATACTTATAACAAAAAAGGGAGATAAATCTCCCTTTAATACCTTTAATATTTATTACATCGAAGAGAATCCTATTATAAATAATATAGCTAATACAGCACAAGCAATAAATATAATTTTCATTACCCTTTTAGCTTCCATCTCTTCTTTTTGTTCCCGTATAGCTTTTTTATTCTTTCCCATACTATATAAATTTAGAGGTTTTGTCTTATGCAAAGTACATTTATTTTACCTCAAAGACAACTTTATAACCTAAAAACTATATAGATAAGAATTATAATTGGCCACCAAATTCCATTAAATAAGCTTTAATAAACTCATCAATATCACCATCCATCACACCATTCACATCTGATGTTTGATAATTAGTACGATGATCTTTAACACGTCTATCATCAAATACATAACTTCGTATTTGAGAGCCCCACTCAATCTTCTTTTTACTATCTTCTATCTTACGAAGTTCTGCTAATCTTTTTTGAAGTTCTTTTTCATATAAAATTGAACGAAGTAACCTCATAGCATTCTCACGATTGTCAAGCTGTGATCGGCTTTCAGTGTTTTCTACTAAAATTTCTTCTTCTTGACCTGTATCAGGATCCTTATACTGATAACGAAGTCGAACTCCAGTCTCAACTTTATTCACATTCTGTCCTCCTGCGCCACCCGAACGGAATAAGTCCCAAGTAATAGCTGAAGGATCAATAGTTACTTCAATAGATTCATCTACTAATGGAGTCACAAAAATCGATGCAAAAGAGGTCATTCTTTTCCCTTGAGCATTATAAGGAGAAACACGTACCAAACGGTGAACTCCATTTTCCCCTTTCAAATATCCGTATGCATATTCACCCTCAACCTGTATTGTACAAGTTTTAATACCTGCTTCATCACCTTCTTGAAGGTTTGAAAGAGTGGCCTTATAATTATGATCTTCAGCCCAACGCAAATACAATCTCATAAGCATTGACGCCCAATCTTGACTTTCAGTGCCACCAGCTCCAGAATTTATCTTTAAAATACAACCCAATTGATCTGCTTCTTGACGAAGCATATTCTTCAACTCTAGATTTTCTATGCAAACTAATGCTTTATTATAAGCTGCATCTACTTCCTCTTCACTCACCAACTCATCCTTATAAAAGTCAAATGCTAGTTCAAGCTCTTCGGTTAGAGCTACAGAGTTTTCATATCCCTTAATCCAATCTTCAATGCCTTTCACTAACTTCATTTGAGACTGAGCCACTTTAGGATCATCCCAAAAGTCAGGAGCTTGAGTTCGTAACTGTTCTTCTTCTAATTCAATTTTTTTTGAATCGATGTCAAAGATACCTCCTCAACGCTAAGGTGCGTTCTTTGATGTCTTTTAATTGTTCTGATGTTATCATAAATTCATATTTATTCTTGTGCAAAGATACAGTTATTCTTTTTTCTGTATAAAAAAGAATAACTTATTTATTGCCTAAATAAAAAAATAAAGGGGAAAGTATTACTACCTCCCCCTTCATCCTTTGTGTATATATTTGGTTATTTAACCTCTTTATAGTCTGTTACAGTCTTTTTGTTAGCCATAATTCTATCATACTCTTCCTTAGAACCTACAATTATTTTTTGGAATTCACGTTGACCAGAACCAGCAGGTATTAAGTGACCACAAATCACATTTTCTTTCATACCTTCTAATTTATCAACTTTACCATTAATTGCAGCTTCGTTAAGAACTTTAGTAGTTTCCTGGAAGGAAGCAGCAGACATAAAGCTCTTAGTTTGAAGAGCAGCACGCGTAATACCCTGAAGAATCTGAGTAGACGTTGCAGGAACTGCATCACGAACCACTACAATCTTCATATCTCGACGTTTTAGTTTAGAATTTTCATCACGTAGTCTTCGAGCAGTAACAATCTGACCTTTTTTTAAAGTTTCAGAATCACCTGCGTCTATAACCACTTTTTTACCCCAAATACGATCGTTCTCTTCCATGAAATCAATTTTATCAACAATTTCTTTTTCTAGGAAGTGAGTATCACCGGCTTCATCAATCTGAACCTTACGCATCATCTGACGTACAATAATCTCAAAGTGCTTATCATTAATCTTCACACCCTGAAGACGGTAAACATCTTGTACTTCATTTACAATATACTCTTGTACCGCTGTAGGTCCTTTAATAGCAAGAATATCTGAAGGAGTTGTTGCACCATCTGAAAGAGGTGTACCAGCACGAACATAGTCATTTTCTTGAACTAGAATTTGACGGGATAATGGTACAAGATATTTTCTTACCTCACCAGTTTTAGTGGTAACAATAACCTCACGATTACCACGTTTAATCTTACCCATTGAAATCTGACCATCAATTTCAGATACAACAGCAGGATTAGATGGGTTACGTGCTTCAAATAATTCAGTGACACGGGGAAGACCCCCTGTAATATCCCCTGCCTTACCAACAGCTCTAGGTATTTTAACGATGATTTCTCCAGCCTTGACATTAGCATTGTCTTCAACAACAATATGTCCTCCTACTGGCAAGTTATACGTTCTAAGAATATCTCCTGACTCATTAACAATATGTGCAGAAGGAATCTTAGTCTTATCTTTAGTTTCAATGATAATTACTTCACGAAGACCAGTAGCTTCATCAGATTCTATCTTATAAGTAACTCCTTCAACCATGTCTTCAAACTTAATCTTACCAGCAGATTCAGTAATAATAACAGCATTGAATGGGTCCCATTTAGCAATCAAAGCACCTTTTTCTACAACTTCATTATCTCCAGAAAATAATAGAGAACCATAAGGCACGTTATGAGTAGAAAGAACAATTCCAGTATTTACATCTACGAAGCGAACTTCAGCAAGACGTCCAACAACAACTTTACTTGCTTCTCCTGTTTCAGTAATAATATCAACAGTACGTAATTCTTCAAACTCTAGACGAGATTTATTCTTAGCCTTTATTGTTGCGTTAGCAGCAATATTAGCGGCAGTACCCCCAGCGTGGAAAGTACGAAGTGTAAGCTGAGTACCAGGCTCACCAATAGATTGAGCTGCAACTACACCGACAGCTTCACCTCTTTGAACCATACGATTTGTAGCTAAGTTACGTCCATAACATTTAGCACAAACACCTTTTTTAGATTCACAAGTTAATACTGAGCGAATTTCAACTATTTCAATTGGAGAATCCTCTATAATCTGAGCTATCTCTTCAGTAATTTCATCACCTGATGCAACGATTAATTCTCCTGTTGTAGGATGAATTACATCATGTACAGAAACACGACCAAGAATTCTTTCAAATAGAGTAGCAATAACCTCATCGTTATTCTTCAATGCTGTACATTCAAGACCACGTAAAGTACCGCAATCTTCTTCATTAATAATCACATCATGAGATACATCAACAAGACGACGGGTTAGATAACCAGCATCGGCTGTCTTAAGTGCAGTATCCGCAAGCCCCTTACGAGCACCGTGAGTAGAAATAAAGTACTCAAGAACAGAAAGACCTTCTTTAAAGTTAGAAAGAATAGGGTTTTCAATAATTTGACCACCTTCTGCCCCAGCTTTTTGAGGTTTAGCCATCAAACCACGCATACCAGATAGCTGACGAATCTGCTCTCTAGAACCACGGGCACCAGAATCAAGCATCATATATACTGCATTGAAACCTTGGTCATCAGATGAAATCGTTTTCATCAAGATGTTTGATAACTCAGAGTTAACATGTGTCCAAATATCAATAACCTGATTATAACGTTCATTATTAGTAATGAAACCCATGTTATAGTTATTAATAACTTGCTCTACTTCTTCATAACCTTTTTTGATAAGTTCTTCTTTTTCGATAGGAATGATAATATCATCCAAGTTAAAAGAAAGACCACCTTTAAAAGCCATCTTATATCCTAAATTCTTAATACCATCTAGGAAGTCAGCTGTACGAGATACACCACAAGTTTTAATTACTCGACCAATGATATCACGAAGTGATTTCTTAGAAATAACAGTATTAATATAACCAACTTCTTCAGGAACAATTTCGTTTACAATAACACGTCCAACCGAAGTCTCACGCATTGTAGGAACGATATTTCCATCTTCATTTAAGTCAGGAACAACAACTTTAATAGGAGCATGAATATCTACACGACCTTCATTATAAGCAATAGTTGCTTCTTCTGCACCGTAGAATATTAATCCTTCTCCTTTAGTACCTGTACGAAGTTTTGTAATGTAATATAAACCTAAGACCATATCCTGAGAAGGAACAGTAATAGGAGCACCATTTGCAGGATTTAATATATTATGCGAAGCCAACATCAATAATTGAGCTTCTAATATTGCTTCGTTGCTTAAGGGTAAGTGAACAGCCATCTGGTCACCATCAAAGTCGGCGTTAAACGCAGTACATGCCAATGGATGCAACTGAATAGCCTTACCTTCAATCATCTTTGGTTGGAATGCTTGTATACCTAAACGGTGAAGTGTCGGAGCACGGTTTAATAGAACTGGATGACCTTTCATCACGTATTCAAGAATATCCCAGATAACAGGCTCTCTTCTATCAACAATCTTCTTCGCTGATTTTACCGTTTTAACAATACCACGTTCAATCAGTTTACGAATAATAAATGGCTTAAATAATTCAGCAGCCATTAGTTTTGGAAGACCACATTCATGCATTCTCAATTCTGGGCCTACAACAATAACTGAACGTGCAGAATAGTCTACACGCTTACCTAGTAAGTTCTGACGGAAACGACCTTGCTTACCTTTCAAACTATCTGAAAGAGATTTTAAAGGACGATTAGCATCTGTCTTAACAGCACTTGACTTACGAGAGTTATCAAATAGAGAGTCAACAGACTCTTGAAGCATACGTTTCTCATTACGCAAAATAACTTCTGGAGCCTTAATTTCAATTAAACGCTTTAGACGATTATTACGTATGATAACACGACGATATAAATCATTCAAGTCTGAAGTAGCAAAACGACCACCATCTAGTGGAACAAGAGGACGTAATTCTGGTGGTATTACAGGTACCACTCGCATAATCATCCATTCTGGTTTATTTCTACCACGAGATGCACGGAAAGATTCAACTACTTGAAGACGCTTTAATGCCTCATTTTTTCTTTGCTGAGATGTATCATTAGAAGCTTTATCTCTTAATTCATAAGATAATGCATCCAAATCTAAACGAGCTAATAACTCATACACAGCTTCAGCACCCATCTTAGCTATAAACTTATTAGGGTCTGAGTCATCAAGATATTGATTATCCTTTGGAAGAGTCTCTAAAATATCTAAATACTCATCCTCGGTAATTAAGTCATATTCCTTAAGTTCGTCACTTGCTTTAATTCCAGCTTGGATAACAACGTAACGCTCATAATATATGATAGAGTCAAGCTTTTTAGTAGGTAAACCTAATAGATAACCTATTTTATTTGGCAATGAACGGAAATACCAGATATGAGCTACAGGCACAACTAAGTGAATGTGTCCCATACGTTCACGACGAACCTTCTTCTCTGTTACTTCAACACCACAGCGATCACAAACGATACCCTTATAGCGAATACGTTTATATTTACCACAATGACATTCATAGTCCTTTATAGGACCAAAAATTCGTTCACAGAATAAACCATCTCTTTCGGGTTTATAAGTACGATAATTGATGGTTTCAGGCTTTAAAACTTCACCACTCGAATTTTCAAGGATCTCTTCTGGAGAAGCCAATCCAATTGAGATTTTCGAGAAATTATTCTTTACTTTATTCTCTTTTCTAAAAGCCATATGATAATAATATTGAAAGTTTTTGAACTAGATAATGAAGGGAGGTTTAAAAACCTCCTTTCGAATGCTTATTAATTACTCAAGATGTATACTTAAACCTAAACCTCTTAATTCGTGTAGCAATACGTTTAGAGATTCTGGGATACCTGGTTCTGGCATTTGATCACCCTTAACAATAGCTTCATAAGCTTTAGATCTACCAATCACATCATCAGATTTGATTGTAAGAATCTCTTGTAGGATATGAGCAGCACCAAAGGCTTCAAGAGCCCAAACCTCCATCTCTCCAAAACGTTGACCACCAAATTGAGCTTTACCTCCAAGTGGCTGTTGAGTAATAAGTGAGTATGGTCCAATAGAACGCGCGTGCATTTTATCTTCAACCATGTGACCTAACTTAAGCATGTAAGTAACACCTACTGTTGCAGGTTGGTCAAAACGCTCACCTGTTCCACCATCATATAGGTATGTTTTACCATAACGAGGCAAACCAGCTTTATCAGTCCATTCACTAATATCTTCTAAAGTTGCACCATCGAAAATAGGAGTAGCAAACTTCATTCCTAATTTCTTACCTGCAGAACCTAATACAGCTTCGAAAATCTGTCCAAGGTTCATACGGGAAGGCACACCAAGAGGGTTAAGAACGATATCAACAGGAGTTCCATCAGATAAGAAAGGCATATCTTCATCACGAACGATTCGAGACACAATACCTTTGTTACCATGACGACCTGCCATTTTATCTCCAACACCTATTTTACGTTTTTTTGCAATGCTAACTTTCGCCATTTGAATGATACCAGCAGGTAATTCATCACCTATAGTAATAGCAAACTTACGACGTTTAAGCTCTGCATCAAGTTCTTTATACTTCTTTAAGTAGTTAAGAATAAGATCTCTAATCAGCTTATTAGCATGCTCATCTTCTGTCCAGTTACTTAATTCTACACCCTCGAAATCAAGACTTGCAAAATCAGCAGCTGTAAAATGCGCTCCCTTAGAAATAATCTCAACACCCAAGAAATCTTTCACCCCAGCTGATATCTGATTATCAGTTAAAGAAATCAACTTCTTTACAAGAATACTTCTAATTTCATCAAATTGTTCTTGAAACTCTTCATCTATTTTAGCAACAATAGCCTTGTCAGCTTTCTTAGAGCTACGACTCTTCATTACTCGTGAGAATAACTTCTTATCAATAACAACACCGCTTAGCGATGGAGAAGCTTTCAATGAAGCATCTTTTACATCACCTGCTTTATCACCAAAAATAGCACGTAAAAGTTTTTCTTCAGGAGAAGGATCTGATTCACCTTTAGGTGTAATCTTACCAATCATTATATCTCCTGGTTTAATGCGAGCACCAACGCGAACTATACCATTTTCATCTAAGTCTTTTGTAGCCTCTTCTGAAACATTTGGTATATCCGAAGTCAATTCTTCCATTCCACGTTTGGTTTCACGAACTTCAAGAGTATATTCTTCAACATGAACTGATGTTAAAACATCCTCTCTTACGATACGTTCACTCAACACAATCGCATCTTCATAGTTATATCCCTTCCAAGGCATATAAGCTACAACAAGGTTTTTACCTAAAGCTAGCTCTCCATCCTCTGTTGAATAGCCTTCTGTTAAAACTTCACCTTTAACGACTCTCTTTCCTACTTCACAAATAGGACGAAGGTCAATGGTCATACTTTGGTTAGTCTTTAAGAACTTAGGTAAGTTATATTTTTTAAGTGCAGGCTCAAAGCTTACAAATTCCTCCTCTTCAGTACGATCATAGAGAATATGAATTTCTGTTGCATCTACGAATTCAACAATACCATCTCCTTCCGCAGCAATCTGCGTTCTAGAATCAGTAACTAATTGTCTTTCGATACCTGTACCCACTATAGGAGCTTCACTCTTTATAAGAGGAACAGCTTGACGCATCATGTTAGATCCCATCAATGCACGGTTAGCATCATCATTCTCTAAGAATGGGATTAAAGATGCAGCGATAGATGCTATCTGCTGAGGAGCAACGTCCATTAAATCAACTTCATTAGGCTCAACTACAGGGTAGTCAGCTTCAAGACGAGCTTTAACTCTATCATTAACAAAAACACCATCATCATTAAGAGGTGCATTTCCTTGTGCAATAATTTTATTTTCTTCTTCCTCAGCTGTTAGGAATACAACTCCATTGTCTGTAACATCAACTACACCTTTATCTACTTTACGATAAGGAGTTTCTATGAAACCTAAATCGTTGATTTTAGCATAAACACATAAAGATGATATTAGTCCAATATTAGGCCCCTCTGGAGTTTCAATCGGACATAATCGGCCATAGTGAGTGTAGTGAACGTCACGAACCTCGAAACCTGCACGCTCACGCGACAAACCACCTGGTCCTAAAGCAGACATACGGCGTTTGTGAGTAATCTCAGATAATGGATTTGTTTGATCCATAAATTGAGATAAAGCATTAGTTCCAAAGAAAGAATTGATAACTGAAGATATTGTCTTAGCATTAATCAAATCCACAGGAGTGAACACTTCGTTGTCACGAACATTCATCCTTTCACGAATTGTACGTGCCATACGAGCAAGACCAATAGAAAACTGATTAGATAATTGTTCTCCCACAGTTCTTACACGACGATTACTCAAGTGATCAATATCATCAACAATCGTTTTTGAGTTAATCAACTCAATTAGATATTTAATGATTTCAATAATATCCTCTTTTGTTAATACCTTCACGTCCATATCAGTCGATAAATTCAATTTTTTATTGATTCTATATCGACCAACAGTTCCTAAATCATAACGTTTTTCAGAGAAGAACAAGTTATTGATTACCTCTCTTGCACTAGCTTCATCTGCAGGGTCAGCATTACGCAATTGACGGTAAATATATAAAACAGCTTCTTTTTCAGAATTACTAGGATCTTTTTGAAGTGTATTATATATAATAGAGTAGTCAGATTGATGAGCATCTTCTTTATGCAGAAGAATAGTTGCAACACCAGACTCTAAAATTAAATCAACATGTTCTTGTTCAATAATAGTCTCTCTATCAATAATAACTTCGTTACGTTCGATAGAAACAACTTCTCCGGTATCTTCATCTACAAAGTCTTCAATCCAAGATTTTAAAACACGTGCAGCAAGTTTTCGACCAATAGTCTTTTTAAGGTTGGTCTTATTAACTTTAACTTCTTCTGCAAGATTAAAGATTTCTAAAATGTCTTTATCGGTTTCGAAACCGATAGCTCGTAACAATGTAGTTACGGGTAATTTCTTTTTTCTATCAATATATGCGAACATCACATTATTGATATCAGTAGCAAACTCAATCCATGATCCCTTAAATGGAATAATACGAGCAGAGTATAACTTTGTACCATTAGCGTGAACGCTCTGACCAAAGAATACTCCTGGAGATCTATGAAGTTGAGAGACGATAACCCTTTCAGCTCCATTTATAACGAAAGTTGCCTTGTCAGTCATATATGGAATTGGACCAAGGAATACGTCTTGAATCACTGTATCAAAATCCTCATGCTCTGGATCAGTACAGTACAACTTTAGTTTAGCCTTTAAAGGTACACTATAAGTCAAACCGCGCTCGATACACTCATCAATAGAATAACGAGGTGGATCAATGTAGTAGTCTAAGAACTCAAGAACGAAGTTGTTTCTTGTATCTGTAATTGGAAAGTTTTCAGCGAAAACTTTGTACAAGCCCTCATTCTTTCTCTTTTCTGGAGCTGTATCTAGCTGTAAGAAGTCATGGAATGACTTTAGTTGCACATCTAAGAAATCTGGATACTTAAGAGGTTTCTTAATTGAGGCAAAATTAATTCTATTATTTACAGTATTTGAAGACATCGATTATTGAATTTGAAGAACTTAATGTTAAATATATACACAAAAAGGTTAAGAACCCTAAAAATAGGGTTCTTAACCGCAGTTACCTGATAAACAGGAAAATCTTATTTAAGTTCAACTTCAGCTCCAGCTTCTTCTAATGCTTTTTTCAATGATTCTGCTTCGTCTTTAGCTAAACCTTCTTTAACTGTGCTAGGAGCATTGTCAACTAGGTCTTTTGCTTCTTTTAGACCTAAACCACATGCTTCTTTAACTGCTTTTACAACTTTCAATTTAGCTGAGCCAGCGCTCTTTACTACTACGTCGAAAGATGTTTTTTCTTCAACAGCTTCACCAGCAGCAGCTGGTCCAGCAACAGCAACAGCTGCAGCTGCAGGTTCGATTCCGTATTCTTCCTTTAGGATTGTTGCAAGTTCATTAACTTCTTTCACTGATAAGTTAACTAGTTCTTCTGCAAAAGCTTTCAAATCTGCCATTTTTGTATTTTTTTAATTGTTTATTTACTTTTTATTGATTCAGTTTTTATCTTTCACCTAGAGTTTTTAGAACTCCGTGAAGGGTGTCTCCACCAGATTTAAGAGCTGAGATAACATTTTTCGCTGGAGATTGTAGCAATGCAACAATATCAGCAATAACCTCATCCTTACTCTTGATGCTTATAAGAGCTTCAAGGTTTTCAGCACCGATGTAGAAGCTTTCTTCTGCATAAGCAGCCTTTAAGCCAGGAATACCATTTTTAGCTTTATCTTTAATTAGCTTAGCAGGAGCACTAGCAACATTTGATAACATAATTGCAGTAGTACCTTTAAGCGAAGTAAATACTGGAGAGTAATCTACTCCTTCAATACTTTCAAAAGCTTTTACTAAAAGTGAATTCTTAGCTACGATCAATTTAACTTCAGCTTTAAAACAAGCTCTTCTTAGTTCACTAGTAGCAGTTGAATTCATTGCTGCAGTGTCAACTATATAAAAGTGCTCGTATTCTTTAATTGCAGAAGCTAATTGTTCTATAATAATTCCTTTATCTTCCTTTCTCATTATTCTTCTATTTTAAAGATTTCGCTAATGGATTTAGGGTCTATTTTAACACCCTTACTCATAGTGCTAGAAAGATAAATACTCTTAAGATAAGTTCCTTTAGCTGCTGTTGGTTTCATTTTAATCAATGTTGAAATGAATTCCTTAGCATTTTCATAAATCTGCTGAGGTGTAAATGATATTTTACCAATAGAAGTATGTACAATACCAGATTTATCAACTCTAAAGTCGATTTTACCTTGTTTTACTTCTTTTACAGCTTTAGCAACATCCATTGTCACAGTTCCACTCTTTGGGTTAGGCATCAAGCCTCTTGGTCCTAGAACTCTACCTAGAGCACCAATTTTACCCATTATTGATGGCATAGTTATGATTACGTCAACGTCAGTCCATCCGCCTTTTATCTTATCGATATATTCGTCAAGACCTACATAGTCAGCACCAGCTTCTTTAGCAGCTTCTTCTTGGTCTGGAGTACATAGTACTAAGACACGAACTTGCTTACCTGTACCATGAGGCAAAGATACAACACCTCTTACCATTTGGTTCGCTTTACGTGGATCAACACCTAAACGCACATCAATATCTACAGAAGCATCAAACTTTGTAAAAGTAATTTCTTTTACTAGAGCTGCAGCTTCTTTAAGAGAGTATGTTTTCCCTGCTTCAATTTTTTCAGCTGCCAATTTTTGATTTTTTGTCAGTTTTCCCATTATAATTGAAGTTTTTAAATGTTAGTGGGGAAGTCCCCTTTAACAGAGATACCCATACTTCTAGCAGTTCCTGCAACCATTGTCATAGCTGCTTCTACTGTAAAGCAATTTAAATCGACCATTTTGTCTTGAGCAATTGTTTGCACCTGTTCCCAAGTCAACTCAGCCACTTTTTTACGGTTTGGTTCTGCTGAACCTTTCTTAGCTTTTGTAGCTTCAAGAATTTGTACCGCTACAGGAGGAGTCTTGATAATAAAATCAAAAGACTTATCTGTATAGTAAGTGATGATTACTGGCAATACCTTACCAGCCTTGTCTTGAGTTCTGGCGTTGAACTGCTTGCAAAACTCCATGATATTAATTCCCTTTGCACCTAAAGCAGGTCCAACGGGAGGTGATGGGTTTGCTGCGCCTCCTTTAATCTGTAACTTGATTAATCCAGCAATTTCTTTAGCCATTATTTTTATTTATTTTAAAATTTAAAAAAGACATAAAAAGCGTAACAACTAATTATTCTTTTTCCACTTGCATAAAGTCAAGTTCTAATGGTGTTTTACGACCAAAGATCTTAACCATAACTTTTAGCTTCTTCTTGTCCTTATCAATTCCTTCAATGTCACCACTGAAACCACTAAAAGGACCCGAAGTAACCTTTACAGTATCACCTACAAGATATGGGATATCAATATTATCCGCAGCTTCTTGAAGTTCGTCTACTGTACCGAGAATACGGTTGATTTCTGATTGTCTCAAAGGAGTAGGATTATCCATCCCTCCTAAAAAACCGATTACATTCGGAGTACTTCTTAGTTGGTGAGCGACCTCACCTACAAGATTTGCTTCTACCAAGATATAACCTGGCAAGTAACTTCTTTCTTTTATAATTCGTTTTCCGTTACGTACCTGAGCTACTTTTTCAGTAGGGATCAAAACCTGAGATACATACTCTCCAAGAGAAGTATTTTTAATTTCAGCTTCGATATATTCTTTAACCTTAGCCTCTTTTCCACTGATGGCACGTAAAACATACCATTTGTTTTGGTTCTCAGACATTTATAATTCCTTCCTTTTTATCCTGGATAAACAACGTTCTCCATTAATGTTCTAAAACAGAAATCCATACCGCTAACTACTAATGCAATTATTAGGGAAGCAGATAATACTACAACTGCACTATTAGTTAACTCAGACCGAGATGGCCACGATACTTTATGCACAAGTTCATCGTAGGATTCTTTAATATTTAATAAAATCTTTTTCATATGAATTATGATTTGCACGGGCGGAGAGGCTCGAACTCCCGACACCTAGTTTTGGAGACTAGTGCTCTACCAACTGAACTACACCCGTAGAATAGTCGGTTCACTCTAAGAGAGAACCGACATTATTTAGTTTTTTCAGATTATTCAACAATCTTAGTAATCTGACCAGCACCTACTGTACGTCCACCTTCACGAATAGCGAAACGAAGACCTACGTTAAGAGCAACTGGATAGATAAGCTTAACGTTAATAGTAACGTTATCACCTGGCATTACCATTTCAACTCCTTCAGGAAGAGTAATCTCTCCAGTACAGTCCATTGTACGAAGATAGAATTGAGGGCGGTAATTATTATGGAATGGAGTATGACGTCCACCTTCTTCTTTTTTCAAGATATAAACCTCAGCTTGGAATTTATCATGAGGTTTTACTTGACCTGGGTGACATAGAACCATACCACGTTTGATATCGCTCTTTTCAATACCACGAAGTAATAAACCTACGTTATCTCCAGCTTCACCTTGGTCCAACATTTTGCGGAACATTTCAACACCTGTTACAACGCATTTTCTATCTTCACCAAGACCTAGAAGTTCAACTTCATCACCAACTTTCACAAGACCTGCTTCAATACGACCTGTCGCTACTGTACCACGACCTGTAATAGAGAAAACGTCTTCAACTGGCATTAAGAATGGTTTATCAACATCACGTGGAGGCAATGGAATCCAAGTATCAACAGCATCCATTAATTCCATGATCTTATCTTCCCATTTTTCAACACCTTCTAGAGCACCTAGAGCAGATCCTCTAATAATAGGAGTTTCATCTCCATCAAAGTTGTAAAAGTCAAGAAGTTCTCTCATTTCCATTTCAACTAGTTCAAGCATTTCTTCGTCTTCAACCATATCGCATTTATTCATAAATACAACTAGACGAGGAACGTTTACTTGGCGTGCAAGAAGAATATGTTCACGAGTTTGAGGCATAGGACCATCTGTAGCAGCTACTACAATGATAGCACCGTCCATCTGAGCAGCACCAGTAACCATGTTTTTTACGTAGTCAGCGTGACCTGGACAGTCAACGTGAGCGTAGTGACGATTAGCTGTTTCATACTCAATATGTGAAGTATTAATAGTAATACCTCTTTCTTTTTCCTCTGGAGCGTTATCAATTTGATCATATGATCTTGTCTCAGAGAAACCTTTTTTTCCTAACACTGTAGTGATAGCAGCGGTCAAGGTAGTTTTACCGTGGTCAACGTGACCAATTGTACCAATATTTACGTGTGGTTTGGTACGTACGAATTTCTCTTTAGCCATAGCTTTACTTGTTATTTATTTGATTAATAATCAGCACTTACAATTTTTTGTGAGCTGTTACCGGGATTTGAACCCGGGACCTCTTCCTTACCAAGGAAGTGCTCTACCACTGAGCCATAACAGCAAGCAATAGAGCGGAAGACGGGGCTCAAACCCGCGACCCTCAGCTTGGAAGGCTAATGCTCTATCAACTGAGCTACTTCCGCAATACAACTCATCGGCAAAGATAAGCTGGTGGGCAAAGATGGATTCGAACCACCGAAGGCATAAGCCAGCAGATTTACAGTCTGCCCCATTTGGCCACTCTGGTATTTGCCCTTAAAATTTCGAGCCTCTTGTCGGATTCGAACCAACGACCCCGAGATTACAAATCACGTGCTCTGGCCAACTGAGCTAAAGAGGCTTATAGTAAACTTGCAGCCATTTCTGCAATGACTCTAGTGAAACGGCTGCAAATTTAAATATTAATTTCTTTTCTGCAAAACGAATTGCAATTTATTTATTAGCTAACTTGTCGAGCCTTATATTTTTTAAGCTGTCTGATCAGTGCTTCTAACACCTCATCAGTTGCTTCTTCAAAAGTCTCACAAGTTTTACTAGCATATAATTCAGTTCCTGGTACATGAATGCGGATGCCCACTTCTTTATTTAATGCGGGATCAGCCTTCAATTTTAAAAACACCTCAGCTTTCTGTATATTTTCGTAAAAACGTTCTAATTTATCTACACCCTCTTGAACAAAGTTCACTAAGTGTTCTCTTGCCTCAAAATTAATAGAGTGAATTCCTACTTCCATCATAGTTACCTCCTTTTTTAAGCTCTTGGATGAGCCTGATTATAAACTTTTTTTAGTTCTTTAAACGTCGTATGAGTGTATACTTCTGTTGCCGATAAACTAGTATGTCCTAATATCTCTTTTATAACTTGTAGGTCAGCACCATTATTCAACATATTAGTCGCAAAGCTATGCCTCAAAACATGAGGACTGCATTTGACTAATGTTGAGATGGTTGATAAACTAGACTGAACAGACTTATATACTAGATTTCGATAAACCCTCAAACCATTTGATCTAATAAAAAAAGCTCCACTTCTATTTTCGATAGAAGTATTTCTCTCTTTCAAGTATTCACAAATGCTATCAGCCAAGGAAGAACCAAAAGGAATGACTCTTTCTTTATTTCCTTTACCTAATACTTTTATCTGCCTTGATACTAAATCTACATCACTATCATTTAACCCAACTAATTCAGCTAAACGAATTCCTGTAGAATAAAACATATCAATCATTAACTTATCACGAAAGCCCTCAAAGTTTTTCTCGAAAAACTCACCCTCTAAAAGCTTATCCATATCCTTTGCTTGAATAAACTCTGGCAAGTTTTTTCCAGATTTTGGTCCTTCAACCAATTTCAACTTATCCGATTTTATTTCCCCAATTTTCAAAAGATATCGAGAAAACACACGGAGAGAACTTAGTTTTCGTTTCACAGAAGCCGTCGAATATCCTTGATCCATCAAAGAAACCATCCAGCTTCTAACATTGTATACATTCAACTCTTTCAAAGAACACTCTTCACTATTAAAACACATATCCTGGAAAAACTGTTCAATATCATTACGATATGCTTTTACTGTTTTTGAAGAATAATTTCTTTCGTAGTTTAAATAGTCTATAAATCTATCAAGATATATCATCGCTTCTAGTACTAGACTATAACGAATATAATAAAAAGAATTCATCTCCTCCCATAGATTGGGAGTTAAATATTAATCTTCTAGGTCTTTTAATTGCTGAACATAAATAGCACGTTCTCTTTTAAATCTATTACGAACTGATGGCTTATCGTATTGTTGTCTTCTTCTTAACTCTTTTACGATTCCAGTTCTCTCAAATTTTCTCTTAAATTTTTTAAGAGCTCTTTCGATGTTTTCGCCTTCTTTTACAGGTACTACAATCATTTTCTATTATTTAGTTTAACAATGAATTTATAAAATAATGTTTTTATTTCAATTTGCAAAATTAAGCATAGTTTCGTAATTCTCAAAACTTTCTGCTTTTTTTCCAGTATATTAATACTATATAACCCCATCACCTATATATTTTTTTAATTTTGCTATATCTAAATACTCTAAAATTATAAACTATGAATTCAAAAATTAAGCAGCGCATTAATAACCTTAGGGGAAAAATGCAAGCTCATGATTTACAAGCTGTCATTATCCCTACCAGTGATCCTCATATGAGTGAATATATTCCAGACCATTGGAAAACAAGAGAATGGATTAGTGGATTTACTGGTTCTGCAGGAACTGTGGTCATAACCCAAACAAAAGCAGGTCTATGGACTGACTCCAGATATTATTTACAAGCATCGCAACAATTAGCTAACACCAATATTATTCTTTATAAAGATGGACTTAAAGAAACTCCAACAATAACCCAGTTCTTAAAATCAAACCTTCCATCAAAGTCTAATATTGGTATAAATAGCGAAACAACACCTATTGAAACATATAGAATTTGGGAGAAAGAGTTGATTAATTTAAGTTTGAATGCTGATAGTAATCTAATACAAGAGTTATGGGATGATAGACCAGAACTACCTAAATCTCAAGCTTATATCTATGATGAGAAATATGCAGGGAAGAGCTCTAAATCAAAAATAGAAGAAATTAGAGATAAATATATTACTTCTAGTTCTAAAAAAATCCTGATTACTGCGCTGGATGAGATAGCATGGATATTAAATATTAGAGGTCAAGAAATACAGAACAACCCAGTTGTCATATCATACCTTATTCTTTCTCAAAAATCTTGCGATTTATTTATTGATAGTAAAAAAATATCGGATGAACTTAAAAAATACCTAAAGGATCAATCAATAAATACACACGAATATAAAGATATCTATCCATTCTTATCTAAAATACATGAAACAGAAATCCAGTATGACCCTAAAGTTACCAATGTAAAACTCACTCAATCATTACAAAGATCAGTAGTTAAAAAAGAAACTCCTTCTCCCATAGCTTTATTAAAAGCTATCAGAAATAAAAAAGAGATAGAAAATATAAAAAGAGCAATGATTAAAGATGGTATAGCTCTTACAAAGTTTCTAATTTGGTTAGAGACGAATATAAACTCATCCATAACAGAAATAGATATTTCTAACCAGCTTTATAAATTGAGATCACAGCAAGATTTGTTTATAGGAGAGAGCTTTGATACTATTGCTGGATATAAAGAGCATGGTGCTATAGTACATTATAAAGCAACTCAGGATACGAATGCAACCTTAAAACCAAAAGGGCTACTTTTAGTTGACTCTGGTGCACAATACTTAGATGGAACAACAGATATCACAAGAACAATTGCTTTAGGAGAGCTATCAAGTGAAGAAAAACTAGATTACACATTAGTTTTAAAGGGTCATATAGCACTCGCTAGAGCGGTTTTCCCAGAAGGCACAAGAGGTAGTCAAATAGATATATTAGCACGTTTACCTCTTTGGGAAAATAGAAAAAACTTCCTACATGGAACAGGACATGGTGTGGGACACTTTCTATGCGTACATGAAGGACCTCAAAGTATTCGAATGAATGAGAACCCCATTCCCCTTCACCTTGGCATGCTTACTTCAAATGAGCCAGGGGTATACATAGATAATAGTCATGGAGTAAGAATTGAAAATTTAATATTAGTTATTCCTTTTGGAGATGGTCTATATAGCAATTATTATAAATTTGAAACTATTACATTATGCCCTATTTGCACAAAAGGAATTGTTAAAGAAATATTAACTGACCAAGAAATTCAATGGCTAAATGACTATCATAAGAAAGTATATGATACTTTAGCAAAACACTTAAACAATAAAGAACAAGAATGGCTTAAAAAGGCCACAGCTAAAATTTAAATATCATGGCATTAATAAAATCAGTTAGAGGCTTTAATCCTAAATGGGGTAAAGATTGTTATTTTGCAGAGAATGCTACACTTATCGGAGACTTAATTATAGGTAATGAATGTAGCGTATGGTTCAACGCTGTATTAAGAGGAGATGTTAACTCTCTACACATTGGAGATAGAGTGAATTTACAAGATGGATGTGTATTACATACACTATATCAAAAATCAACCGTCACTATTGGTAATGATGTAACTGTTGGCCATAATGCAATTATTCATGGCGCTGATGTCGATGATGGCGCATTAATTGGAATGGGTGCTATTCTTTTAGACCATGCTCATATAGGTAAAGGTGCTATTATTGCTGCAGGCTCTGTTGTATTAAGTAATACAATAGTCGAGCCCTATACTCTTTGGGCAGGTGTACCAGCCAAATTTGTAAAGAATGTAAATCCTGAACAAACAGAAGAACTAAATAAAAAAATTGCATCTCAATACCCTTTTTATGCTTCTTGGTATGAAGAGGGCCACACAGATTCTACTGATAGTGAAAAATAACAAAATCACTAAACATTTGAAGTTTATCATTGTTTGAAATGACTAATATTTACTTTATATAATGAAAAATATAGCAACATTGCTATCTGGAGGTGTAGACAGCTCAGTTGTTGTACACCTCCTCTGCGAACAAGGTTTTAAGCCCGATCTATTTTATATTAAAATAGGTATGGATGACAAAGAGTACATGGGGTGCTCTGCCGAAGAAGATATTGAGTTAGCTCAAGCAACAGCTAGAAAATATGGACTAACATTAGACGTTATAGATTTACAGCAAGAGTATTGGGACAGCGTAGTCAAATATACTATAGAAAAAGTTAGTAAAGGCTATACGCCCAACCCAGATGTTATGTGTAACAAACTAATTAAGTTTGGATGCTTTGAAGAAAAAGTAGGATATCAATACGACTTTACGGCTACAGGGCATTATGCTTCCACACATTGTATTGATGATCAGACATGGTTAGGTACAGCAAAAGATCCATTAAAAGATCAAACAGACTTTTTAGCACAAATAGATAAACTTCAAGTTTCAAAGCTCATGTTTCCTCTTGGCAACCTAATGAAACATGAAGTCAGAGATATCGCATTGAACGCAAAGCTACCTAGTGCTAAACGTAAAGATAGTCAAGGAATATGTTTTCTAGGCAAAATCAATTATAATGATTTTGTAAAAAGATTCTTGGGCGAAAAAGAAGGTCCTATTATAGAGCTAGAAACAGGGAAGATTCTTGGAAAGCATAAAGGTTTTTGGTTCCACACTATTGGACAAAGAAAAGGTATTGGACTTGCAGGTGGACCATGGTACGTGGTGAAAAAAGACATTCAAGAAAACACTATATATGTTTCTAGAGGATTTGATGTAGAAACTCAGTATGGAGATCATTTTACAATGAATGATTTTCACTTCATAACAGCGAATCCATGGAAAGAGTTCCCAAAAGAAGGTGTTGAAATTAAATTTAAAATTCGCCATACCCCAGAGTATTCACCAGGCTATTTATTCCAAAAAGGAACGCAATACCTCTTAAGATCTAAAGAGAACCTTCAAGGAATAGCTCCAGGACAGTTTGGCGTAATTTATGATAAAGATGCAAAGATATGTATTGGAAGTGGAGAAATTTCTTTTTAGAAATTAATCATTTTCAGAATCTTATCTGAAGCTCCAGAATGCTGATGAACATAGCCTCCAGCTAAGGCACTTGTTTCTTTATAAAAGATTTTATCTTCAAAGAATCGATTTAAAAGTGCCTTCAGTTCATCAAAATCACGAATTGAATAAGCTCCTTTACATTCAATTATTTCACGAGCCTCCATGAATTTATGATACTTAGGTCCAAATAATACAGGTATCCCATATACAGCAGCTTCAAGGATATTATGAATTCCAACGCCGAATCCCCCTCCGATATAAGCAACTTCTCCGTAACGATAAATTGACGATAATAAACCAAAGCAATCAATGATCAAACAATCTGCTTTTTTCACATTATCTCCATTAGCCTTTGTATATCTAACATAAGGTCTGTTGAGCTTACTTATTATTTCAACTAAATGATTTTCATCTATAACATGAGGAGCTATAATTAACTTCATTTCAGGATGTTGATTAAAATACTCTATAAATAAATCTTCATCTGGCCCCCATGAGCTTCCAGCCACAAATGTCGGACTACCTCCTTTAAAATTTTCTACAAGTTGAAGATCTTTTGCTTGATCTTTAATTTGGATAACTCGATCAAATCGTGTATCTCCAACAACAGTTACTCTTGTTATATCAATTCGTGATAAAAACCTTTTAGAAGCTTCATTCTGTACAAACAAGTGATCGAAGTTTTTCAAAACCTTACGATATGTTCCTCCATACCATTTAAAAAAAACTTGATTCTTCCTAAATATTGAAGAGATACTATAAGTAGGAATACGTCTTTTATGTAATTCATCTAGATAATTTTTCCAAAATTCATATTTAATAAAAAATGCCATTTTGGGATTGGCCAAATCTAAGAATTTGGAAACATTTCTAGGCTTATCAAATGGTAAATAGCAAACAACATCTGCTCCTTGATAGTTTTTTCTCACTTCATATCCTGATGGAGAAAAGAAAGTTAAAAGAATTCGATACTCAGGATACTGAGCACGAATTTTTTCTATTAATGGTCGTCCTTGTTCAAACTCACCAAGTGAGGCTGCATGAAACCAAATATAATCAGCATCTTTTTCAATTTGTTGACGAAGTAATTGGTAAACAACATGATGCCCACGTACCATCTTCCTCGGCTTCTTACTAAACAGTGCTGCTATATGAACAAGGAAGCCATATATATATATTGCAATATTATAAAACATAGATTTTCCTTAGCCAAGTACCTCTACTGCCTTATGCATACGCACTAATGTTTCGTCTTTACCCAAAAAAGCAGTAATATCAAACATATGAGGACCTTTACTTGCTCCTACAACTGCAAGGCGAAAAGCATTCATTACTGCCCCTACTTTGTAGTCATTAGCAGCAATCCAATCCATAACAACTTTTTCTTGATTTTCCGCAGAAAAATCATCTAAGCCTACCAGTAAAGTAGCTAAATCAGAAATTTGTTTTCCAGATTCTTCTTTCCAGCGTTTACGAACTGTCTTTTCATCGTATGACTCTGGTGCTACAAAGAAGAACCCAGCCTCATCCCATAATTCATGGACGAAAGATATACGATCTTTCATTAGTTTCACCACTTGGGCTACTCTATTTAAATCTATATGAATATTATGCTCTTCTAAAGTTGGCATAAATAATTTAGCTAATTCTAAATCTGATTTTCTCTGAATATATTGATGATTAAACCAAATACCTTTTTTAAAATCAAATTTAGCACCAGCTTTACTACATCTACTTAAATCAAAAAGCTGAATAAGCTCATCCATAGATATCATCTCTTGATCTGTTCCAGGATTCCACCCTAAGAGTGCTAAAAAGTTAATGACTGCTTCAGGTAAATAACCTGATTCTCTGAATCCTGATGAAATATCACCAGTCTTAGGATCTTTCCACTCCAATGGAAAAACAGGAAAGCCCAAACGATCACCATCACGTTTACTCAACTTACCATTACCTTCTGGTTTTAATAGAAGAGGCAAGTGTGCAAAAGAAGGCATCGTCTCTTCCCAACCAAAAGCACGATATAATAAAACATGAAGTGGTGCTGAAGGCAACCATTCTTCACCACGAATAACATGTGATATATCCATTAAGTGATCATCAACAATATTCGCTAAATGATAGGTCGGAAGTTCGTCTGCAGACTTGTATAGAACTTTATCATCAAGTACAGATGAGTTAATTACTACTTTTCCACGAATTAAATCATTCACATAGACATCCTCATTAGGCTCAATTTTAAAACGAACTACATATTGTTCGCCTTGAGCTATTAACTTTTCAACCTCTTCTCTAGACAAAGTTAAAGAGTTACGCATTTCCAAACGAGTGGAAGCATCATACTGAAAGTTTGCTACTTCATGACGTTTTTTATCTAGCTCCTCTGGAGTGTCAAATGCAACATATGCTTTACCGCTATCCAATAATACTTTTACATACTTCTTATAAATATCACGGCGTTCAGACTGACGATACGGACCATAGTTTCCACCAAAACTCACACCTTCGTCAAAATGTATATTTAACCATTTAAATGATTCTAGAATATACTCCTCAGCACCTGGAACAAAGCGATTTGAATCCGTATCCTCAATACGGAAAATCATATCGCCACCATGTTGACGAGCAAATAGATAATTATATAATGCAGTGCGGACACCACCAATATGCAAAGCACCAGTTGGACTGGGTGCAAAACGAACTCTTACTTTTCTATCAGACATAATTCATTATAAATCTATAAAACAGAGCAAAATTAAGCTTTTTTTTCCATACTAGGGTTTTATTTCGTACTTTTCGCAAAATACAAATTTATTAATATGAAAAAGGGCAAACAAGGAACTCCTTTTAAAGATCTCATTTATAAAGTTTTAATATTTATAGGTGCTGTCGCACTTATTGTATATTTCTTACCTCGTGATGGTAAATTCAACTATCAATTTGATATGAATAGACCTTGGAGATATGGACAACTTATTGCAACTTTTGATTTTCCTATTTATAAGGAAAAACAAGTAATAAAAACGGAACAAGATAGTGTTTTGACCAATCACTTCCATCCCTATTTTCAAAAGAATAAAGACATTTCTATTAATGCCATAGAGAAATTCAAAGAAGACTATCATAGCCATCTAAAAGACAGACTACCTTCTTCACTATATCATGCATATATACAGAAAACCTTACAAAATATTTATGATGCAGGAATCATTCCAACCGAAGATATGAAGTATCTACTCAAAGATAGTGTGAAGACTATAATGATTTCTGAGGACAAACTTGCCACAGGTAAGGAAACTTCAAAACTTTATACTGTTCGCACTGCTTATGAAGCCTTGATAAAAGGTGACAGCGTTCATTTTAAATCAGAAAAACTAAAAGCCTGCGATTTAAATAATTATATTACCCCTAATTTAAACTTTGAACAAGAACGTACGGAAACAGCTAAAGAAGAATTATTGTCAGGTTTATCCCTAACACGTGGAGCTGTATTAAGTGGACAAAAAATAATTGACCGAGGTGAAATTGTCGATCAAAAAACCTATAACATCTTAGAATCTCTCAAAATTGAATCTACTAAGAGGAGTGAATCTGTTAGTCAAAAGCATCAAATTTTAATAGGACAAGTCATATTTGTAGCTATTATGATGCTGACATTTATGCTATACATTGAGCTCTTTAGAAAAGACTTTTATGAAAGGAAAAGAAGCTTAACACTCCTATTTCTAATTGTCATATTTTATTGTATCATGACTGCACTTATTGAAGATAATTTTTTAAGTGTTTATACAATACCATATGCAATGCTCCCTATTATTATAAGTGTATTCTTAGATTCTCGCACAGCTATTGTCGCTCACACTACTACTATCTTAATTTGTTCCATAGTAGTAAGTCATCCTCACGAATTCATTTTACTACAATTTGTAGCAGGGATGGTTGCAATATTTAGTTTAAGAGAATTATCTCAAAGATCACAACTGATTAAGAGTGCCTTTGTTATAACTATATCTTATGCAATGGTATTCCTAGCTTTAGAGTTAATTTCTGAGAGTGATTTATCCAAAATAAACATAGGAATGTACACCTATTTTGCAATCAATGGTATTTTATTACTATTTACCTATCCATTATTATTTTTACTGGAAAAAACCTTTGGATTCACCTCAAACGTTACTCTAGTAGAATTATCCAATATCAACAATAGCTTATTAAGAAAGATGTCTGAAGTTGCTCCAGGAACATTTCAACATTCTATGCAAATGGCAAACCTTGCAACTGAGGCTGCTATGCATATTGGGGCAAATAGCCAACTTGTACGTACAGGTGCTTTATATCATGATATTGGCAAATCTGAGAATCCAGCATTCTTCACGGAGAATCAATCTGGAGGTATAAATCCCCACGATAGACTAACCTACGAACAGAGTGCTGAAATTGTAATTAACCACGTATATGATGGCATTAAACTAGCAGACAAAAACAACATACCTAATGCCGTCAAAGATTTTATTACTACTCATCATGGTAAGGGGAAAACCAAATATTTCTATATTTCTTGGATGAATGAGCATCCTGGGGAAAAACCTGATGATGCTAAATTTACATATCCTGGACCCAATCCTTTTACTAAAGAAACTGCAATTTTGATGATGGCGGACTCTGTTGAAGCAGCCTCACGAAGCTTACCCGAATACACAGAGGAAACAATTAGCCATTTAGTAGAAAAAATAATAGACACCCAAGTAGAAGAAGGTTACTTTAAAGAGTGTCCTATTACCTTTCAAGATATTGCTACAATAAAAGCGGTATTCAAAGAAAAACTAAAGATTATTTATCACACGCGCATTAGTTATCCCGAATTAAAGAAGTAAGAAGACCTTCACAAGCATCTTCTAATAAGTCAAGAACCAATTCAAATCCATCTGCTCCTCCATAATAAGGGTCGGGGATATGAGTTGCTTCTTGATTTACTAAGTATTCTACCATTCGGTGAATCTTTTTCTCTTCGTCGGGTGAAGGAGCAATTTCTTTAAGATCGCATATATTTTGATCATCCATACCTATAATAATATCAAAATTATAAAAATCTTCTACATCTATAGGTCTAGATCGATGCACCAAATCATAACCTCTTCTTGCAGCATGTTTTCTCATCCTAGGATCCGGTAAATCACCTGCATGAACACCTAAAATACCGGCAGAATCTACTTTAAACAAACTTAACAAGTTGGACTTCGTCAGCAACTCTAGCATTACACCTTCTGCTGTAGAGGAACGGCAAATATTACCTAAACAGACAAATAAAACTTATTTCATACTTCCATTTTAAATTCAGACATAGCTCTTTCTAAGGCCTTGATTCGTCTTGGGTTAATTACATTGGATCTACATCATAATAAACGATTAAAGACTTAAATCGTTTATCGGCAAGCATTCTCTCTTTAATATTCAATAAAGCCTTCTTTGTCTGTTGCGTAGAAACATCTCTCTCTATCTTAAGTACTATTTTCTTTATATAAAAAGTTTGTATTCTACCTACAGGTGGCTTATCAGGACCTAATACTCGAGATCCAAAAACAGTTCGAAGTTGAGAAGCCATAGTTCTTGCCATAAAATCCAACTTCTTCTCATCTCGGTGTTTTAAGTAAACATAAATTAATCTATAGTATGGAGGATAATGGAATACCTGCCTTTCTTCAAGTTGATTTTGCACCATGTCCTCATATCTATTATTTATTACTTGTAGAATTATAGGATGATCCATACTACGAGTCTGCAAAATAACTCTCCCGCGTTTATTCTTCCTACCTGCCCTACCCGATACTTGGGCCATTAGCTGATAAGCTCTCTCATAAGCTCTGAAATCGGGATAGTTTAACATTGTATCAGCATTTAAAATTCCAACAACACTCACATGGTCAAAATCGAGTCCTTTAGAAACCATCTGAGTACCTATCAATATTTTAGTTCTCCCTTCTTGAAAATCAGATATTATCTTTTCATAACGTGTCTTTGTTCTTGTCGTATCTAAGTCCATACGCCCAACAGAGATATTAGGAAAAATAAGTTTTATTTCATCTTCAACTTTCTCTGTACCAAAACCTCTATGAGTTAAATCTTTAGCTTCACATGCTGGACATACATCTGGTAATTGATATGTGTATCCACAATAATGGCATGTTAACTGATTCAATTTTTTGTGATAAGTCAAACTAACATCACAGTTAGTACATTTTGGAACCCAACCACAAGTTTTACATTCTACAACGGGAGCAAATCCTCTCCTATTTTGAAACAAAATAATTTGTTCGTTTTTATCTAATGCCTCACGCATCATAGCAAGTAAAGGAGGAGAAAATTGACCACTCATTCTTTTCTTTCGCTTAAGCTCCTGAATATCTATAGGTATTACTTCGGGCAACTGAATATCTTTATATCTCTCTTTCAGCTCAACTAATCCAAATTTACCATATTGTGCATTATACCAACTCTCTATCGAAGGAGTTGCTGTACCTAGTAGAACTTTGGCTCCACACATATGAGCTAATACAATAACAGCATCTCTGGCATGATATCGAGGTGCAGGATCTTGCTGTTTATAAGTTGTCTCATGCTCTTCATCTACTATTACTAACCCTAAGTTTTGAAAGGGTAAAAATATAGATGATCGAACTCCCAATATGATTTGATAAGGATTGCTACTAAGTTGTTTTCTCCATATCTCTACACGCTCTGCATCAGAAAATTTAGAATGATAAATACCAAGTTTATCACCAAAAACCCTTTTTAAACGCTCAGTAATTTGTGTTGTAAGGGCAATTTCAGGTAATAGGTATAATATTTGTTTGCCACTATTTAAATATTCCTCTATGAAATGAATATATATTTCTGTTTTACCACTTGAAGTAACTCCATAAAGAAGACAGACTTGTTTCGTGTCAAAGACCTCTTCTATTTCTTGATAGGCTTTTTGCTGTGATTTATCTAGAGGATGTAAATCTTGTTCTTGTATGTTTTCCACCCGCAGCCTACCTATTTCGATATCATACTCTTCTAGGATACCCTTCTGAATTAGTCCATTCAAACTAGAAGATGAAGCTCTAGCTCCCTCCAAAAGACGATGTTTAGATACTTCCTTTATTTCTTTTTGATTCAATAAAGAGGATAACTCAACGTATTTTATAACAATGTCTAATTGCTTTGGAGCATTCGATAATAATTCAAATAGATTCTCTACTTTATCAGGATGATTATACTCTTTGGTAAAACGGATCCTCGATTCCATTCGAGGCCTATATTGCTCCTTTAACTCTTCACGCAAGAGTATAGCACCTCGTTCCAATAAAGAGTTAGCTATGGGTAGTATGTTATCAATGCCGCTATCCTTGGCTATCTTGGTAATACATTGAATAGGATCATCAGATAGTAAATGAAGAACTCTTAATTCTTTTTCTGACAGGTCTGGTGATCCTATATAATCCATGTTAAGTTCAACCATCGTTTCACTCTCCAACTTTAACCCAGAAGGCAAAGCAGCTTTAAACACATCCCCCAAAGCTGAAATATAATAGTCAGATATCCATTCCCAGAACTGGAGTTGAGAGGGAAGTAAAATAGGATATTTATCAAGGATAGTAAAAACAGGTTTTACTTCATACTCCTGAGGCATGACATGATGAATACTAAATACAATTGCAGTGTAATATTTCTTTTTACCAAAAGGTACTATTACTCTACATCCCACCTGAATATTATTACTATCAGCCTCATCAAGGCTATATGTAAATACACCAGGAATAGGCAAAGGCAAAATAACATCTACAAAAAATTTCATACACAACAAAAATACTCAAAAACCATCAATAATATTCAACCATTGAAAAGATTCCTAAAAGTACATTCATAATCACGAATACTTTTGCAAAAAAGGTCAAAACAATGTATATTCATTATAATATAGTAAGCTAAGATTTCGGTTTAACAAACTATTCTGTACATTTGTTATACACATTTAACCTCACTTAAAAGTATGGTCCAAAATTCACGTCAAATACAAACCCAGACACAAAAACAGGTTCAGACGCTATCTCCTCAACAGATACTTGTGGTTAAGCTCTTAGAATTACCAACACTAGAATTCGAAGAACGTGTGCATGCAGAGCTATTAGAGAACCCAGCATTGGAAGAAGGAAAGGAAATGACTCCTGAAGAAGAGGAATATACTGCTGAGACAGAGGAAAGCGCAGATTATGATGCACTTGATGATTATCTAACTGAAGATGATATCCCTGACTACAAGCTTAAAGAACACAACTACAGCAACGATAACAAACCAGAGGAAATTCCATTTTCAGATACTACCTCCTTTTATGAAATTCTTCACGAACAACTAGGTGAGCAAAACTTAACAGATAAACAAGCTGCTATTGGGGAATACCTCATTGGGTCATTAGATGATGATGGACTTATAAGAAAGTCCTTGGAAAGCATTGATGACGAGCTTGCTATATATATGGGCATTGATACTAATATTGAAGAAATAGAAAAGGTATTGAAAGTTATTCAACAATTCGATCCTCCTGGAGTAGGCTCTAGAAACTTACAAGAATGCTTATTGATTCAAATTGCAAAAAAGTCTGACTCAAAATCAAAACAACTAGAATGGGATATTATACACGATTATTATGAAGAGTTTACGCGAAAACATTGGGATAAAATAATACAAAAACTTAATATTTCCGAAGAAAAGCTGAATGCTGCAATTGATGAAATTATTAAATTAAATCCTAGGCCAGGAGCCTCCTTAGGAGAGTCTATAGGGAAAAATCTTCAACAAATAATACCTGATTTCATTGTTGAAACTTTTGATGGCAATATAACTCTAGCATTAAACAATAAAAATGTACCTGAGCTTCGCCTAAATAGAGAGTTTACAACTCTTGTTGAAGAACATACCAAAAACAGAGACAATCAAAGTAAAGAATCTAAAGAAGCAATGCTATTTTTAAAGCAAAAAATGGACTCTGCTCAAGGCTTTATAGATGCAATAAAACAAAGACAAAACACTCTCATTTCTACAATGCAAACAATCATAGAACTTCAAAGACCTTTTTTCTTGGATGGAGATGAGTCAAAATTAAGGCCTATGATTCTAAAAGATGTTGCAGATAAAACAGGATTAGATATCTCTACTATATCAAGAGTCACAAATAGTAAATATGTACAGACTAATTTTGGGATATTCTCTTTAAAGCACTTTTTTGGAGATAGCTTTACTACTGAAAGTGGAGAAGAGATGTCAATAAGGGAAGTAAAACGAATACTGGTAAACTGCATCGAAAAAGAAGATAAAAAAAATCCTTATACTGATGAAGAGTTATCCAGCTTATTAAAAGAAAAAGGATACCCAATTGCTCGAAGAACAGTAGCTAAATATAGACAACAATTAAATATTCCAGTAGCAAGATTAAGAAAATAAATGAAATCCTATGCCAATACATATATTATGAGTGGTGCAAGAATACTCTCTCGTATTTTTACTCCCTTTTCTGTGCCCTTTTTATCTTTTGTGGCCTTACTCCTTTTTTCTCATTTAAATCTTACTTTTACAGCAAGAGATATTTTTTATATACTAGATATTATATTTAGATATACTATTGTCATGCCTATTATTAGTATCTTTTTCATACATAAGATTAATCATCTATCATACATAGAACAGCACCCTAGAGAAAGATCTATTGGAGCGTTTATGATTAGTACTTTTTGCTATTTATTTACATTTATCATCTTTGCTGAATTAAGAATACCACTAATTTCAAATTACATCTTGTCATGTGCTGTAGTTTTTGCTTTATTTATTCTTGTTCCCATCAAGTGGAAGGTAGATGTAAAAACGAATGGACTTGTAAAAAGCAATAGTGGTGTACTAACTGAACTTAATGAACGCGAACAAAGATTTATGCCCTTACTCTTAACCATTATCTCTTATTTCTTTTGCGCCGTTATCATGTTCAAAAGAGATTTACCTTGGTATATGAACGGGATAATAATAGCATCACTAATAATTCTATTAATCCACTTAATCATCAATGCCAGATGGAGAGTTAGTGAACATATGGCTGCTATAGGTGGAGTTATGGGTGGAGTTATTGCATTTAGTAGCCTATTTTTATATGACCCTACAAAATGGATTTGTATCTTTACAGCCATAGCAGGTGCTTTAGGAACCACTCGTATGATTCTAGGGCATAATAACCTCGGAGAAATTTTCGCAGGATTTATTATTGGGCTATCTTGTACGTTGATTGCATTAAATGATACGTACAATCATTTAATTTCGTCATTTTTTAAATATATTGTTTAAGCATATTAACTTTAAAACTATTTTATTTATGAAATTCCCTAAAGAGTTAAAGTACACAAGTGAACACGAATGGGTGCGTAAAGAAGGTGACATCGTTTATATCGGTATTACAGATTACGCACAAGATCAGTTAGGTGATATTGTTTTTGTAGATATACCTACAGTTGGCGAAACATTAGACGCAAATGAAGTGTTTGGTACTATTGAAGTAGTAAAAACAGTATCAGATTTATTCCTTCCTATTTCTGGAGAAATTCTAGAACAAAATGAAGAAATAGAAGACAATCCTGAATTGGTGAATGAAGATCCATATGGTGAAGGATGGCTGATAAAAGTTAAACCTACAAATGTTGCTGATTTTGATTCTCTTCTTGATGCAGAAGCATACAAAAAGATTATCAACAAATAAAACATATGTAGTATACGGAAAAAATAATGCAGCTTTTCGTATACGAGAAGCTGCATTATTTTTTGCATAGAATTATATAACTCAATAAATTATGACACCACTAGTTAGTATTATTATGGGAAGTACATCAGACCTCCCAGTTATGGAAAAAGCAGCTCAATTTTTAAATGATCTACGTATTCCTTTTGAAATAAATGCTCTTTCAGCGCATAGAACGCCTGAGGCTGTTGAAGCTTTTTCTAAAAACGCAAAAGAAAAGGGTATTAAAGTCATAATAGCTGCTGCGGGAATGGCTGCACACCTTCCTGGCGTAATAGCTGCATCAACGACTTTACCAGTAATAGGTGTTCCTATTAAATCAACTCTTGAGGGAATGGATGCCCTTTTGGCCATTGTTCAAATGCCTCCAGGAATACCTGTTGCAACAGTTGGCATTAATGGATCTCTAAATGCAGCTATACTTGCTGTACAAATGCTAGCTTTGGGTGATGAAAATATAGCAGAACGCTTGTCTGTATATAAAGACGGTCTTAAAAGAAAAATAGTTAAAGCAAACGAAGATCTAAAAGAGATCAAATTTGAATTTAAATGTAACTAAATGGATTTATTTAATTATTCAAGAAGAGGGAGCTCCGAAGTCCAAATTGGCGCAATTCCTCTAGGCAAGAATAACCCTATAAGAATTCAGTCGATGACAAATACATCGACTCAAGATACAGACACAAGTGTAGCTCAAATAAAGCGCATTGTAGATGCTGGAGCAGACTATGTACGTCTTACTACACAAGGTATAAAAGAAGCTACAAACCTAAAAGAGATTAATATCGCACTAAGGAGAAGTAATTATATGGTCCCTTTAGTAGCTGATGTCCATTTTAACCCTAAAGTGGCTGATGTTGCCGCTGAGTTCGCAGAGAAAGTGCGCATTAACCCAGGCAACTATGTAGACCCTGCCCGACAATTCAAATCTTTATCTTATACAGACGAAGAGTATAATTCAGAACTTGAAAAAATTCGCACTCGGCTTACCTCTTTTATTAACATCTGCAAAGAAAATCATACTGCTATTCGTATAGGAGTGAATCATGGCTCTTTATCAGATAGAATCATGTCTCACTACGGAGACACTCCCGCTGGTATGGTCGAATCTTGCATGGAATTCCTACGTATTTGCAGAGATGAGAATTTCCTCAATGTAGTTATTTCTATCAAGGCTTCTAATACTGTCATTATGGTACAAACCATAAGACTCTTAGTAGCAACTCTTGAAAAAGAAAACATGTTTTTTCCTCTTCACCTTGGTGTTACCGAAGCAGGTGAAGGAGAAGATGGACGCATTAAGTCTGCTCTCGGCATCGGAGCCTTATTAGCAGATGGCCTAGGTGATACCATTCGAGTTTCCTTGAGTGAAGCTCCTGAAAAAGAAATTCCTGTGGCTCAAAAATTAGTAGATTATATTATTCAAAGAAAAGATCACCCTTATATTCCAGGTGTCCAAGCAACAGAATTTAATTACTTAACCCCTAAACGCCGCAAAACAACTGCTGTCAAAAATATAGGAGGAGATAATGTTCCTGTTGTTCTAGCAGATAGAATGGATGGAAAAATAGATGTAGATAAAGATTTTACTCCCGATTATATTTATGTTGGTCAAAATCTCCCTATTGAAAAAGAAAAAGCTGAGTATATAGTTGATGCTTCCCATTGGAACGGAGAAGACCATACATGGCCTGCCTTCAACTTTGAGCAATTAGATCTTATGCAATCTAACTATGCAAAACTCAAGTTTTTATTTATTCCATATATGGCAATGACAGATCAGGTGATTGATCTACTAAAAAAACACCCTGAAGTTGTAATTATATCACAATCAAATCATCCAAACCGATTAGGAGAACACAGAGCTCTCGCACATCAATTAATGAATGAGGGTATTGAGAATCCTCTTCTATTCTTTCAACATTATCAAGAAGATGACATAGAAAACTTTCAGATCAAATCTGCTGCAGATATGGGAGCATTAATATTGGATGGATTCTGTGATGGATTATATCTGTTCAATCAAGGAACACTTAGTCATGCTCAAATAGACTCTACATCATTTAGTATTTTACAAGCAGGAAGAGTAAGGACTGTAAAAACAGAATATATTTCATGCCCTGGCTGTGGTAGGACAATGTTTAACCTTGAAAAAACAATTGCACGAGTAAAAGCATCAACCAATCATTTAAAAGGATTAAAAATTGGCATTATGGGATGTATTGTTAATGGTCCAGGTGAAATGGCTGATTCTGATTACGGCTATGTGGGAGCAGGAAGAGGAAAAGTAAGCCTATACAAAAAGAAAGAATGTATTGAAAAAAACATTCCTGAAGAAGAAGCTGTAGATCGCTTAATTGAGCTCATTAAGTCTCAAGGTGATTACAAGGAAACCGATGAAGATTAATCTGATTCATATATAAAGAAAGGGGAGCATGCTCCCCTTTTTTTATACAGTTATTAATAACTAAATTAATAGTTTTCTTTCATTATTTCAAAATAAGATTGTGGGTGAAGACATGCAGGGCATAATTTTGGAGCTGTCTTACCAGCATGGATGTAACCACAGTTGCGACATTGCCATAGAACTTCACCTTCTCTTGCAAAAACAGCTGTGTTTTCGATGTTGCTAATAAACTTACGGTAACGATCTTCGTGACCTTTTTCAGCCTTTGCAATCATACGATACATAGTAGCAATTTCAGGGAAACCTTCTTTTTCAGCAACATCTGCAAAATGAGGATAATCATGAGACCATTCTTGGTGCTCACCCATAGCAGCAGCATTTAGGTTTTCAAGAGTTGTACCTATAACACCAGCAGGATATGATGCTGTTATTTCTACTGCACCACCTTCAAGAAATTTAAACATACGTTTTGCATGTTCTTTTTCTTGATTAGCTGTTTCTGTAAAAATATCAGCAATTTGTTCATAACCTTCTTTCTTAGCAGTACTTGCGAAATAAGTATAACGCATACGAGCTTGAGACTCACCAGCAAATGATGTTAAAAGATTTTTTTCAGTTTGAGTTCCTTTTACACTTTTAGCCATAATTTTATTATTTTAAATTGGTTATAAAAATACTTTACTAGATAGTTTTACACACAAACAAACATATAAAAAACTCTGAACTAATCCAACAAAGATGAGCTTTAGTTTTAACTAAATTCACATAATTTGATCCTTTGTTTAAACATTAGCAAAAACTTAAAACTCTATCATATTTTGCGTAATTTTGTAAATATCTACAAATTTCTATTTAATATTTTACAAAATGTTTGAATTCAAACCTAAGTTATTCAAATCTCTAAAGAACTATTCTAAAGAGACTTTTATGTCGGACCTAATGGCTGGTGTAATTGTCGGTATAGTTGCGCTACCGCTAGCGATTGCGTTCGGTATAGCCAGTGGCGTATCTCCTGAGAAAGGAATTATTACTGCAATTATAGCTGGATTCATTATCTCTGTCTTCGGTGGAAGCAACGTCCAAATTGGGGGTCCAACAGGTGCGTTTATTGTTATTATTTATGGTATCATTCAAGACTATGGGACTTCAGGACTTATAGCTGCCACATTAATGGCTGGATTTATGCTCATTGCTATGGGCCTATTCAAGCTTGGAACAATTATCAAGTTCATTCCCTATCCCATTATTGTCGGCTTTACAAGTGGTATTGCTGTCACCATTTTCACAACACAAATAGGGGATGCCTTTGGACTTAATTTTGGTGGAGAAGCTGTTCCTGGCGACTTTATTAGTAAGCTGATTCTCTACTTTAAATGCTTTGGAACTATTGATATATGGAATACACTTATCACAGCAGGTAGTTTATTCCTTATTGTTATATCTCCTCGCTTTTCAAAAAAAATACCAGGATCTCTAATAGCCATTATATTAATGACTGTTATAGCTTATTTGCTAAAAGAATATGCAGGAGCAACAACTATATCCACAATTGGAGATAGATATACAATTAATGCAGCGCTGCCCAGCTTAGAAATTCCTCCATTGGGGTGGGAATCTATAAAAAATTTATTTCCTGTTGCTGGTGTAATAGCAATTCTTGGAGCTATTGAATCCTTGCTTTCTGCTACAGTTGCAGATGGTGTAACAGGAGACAGACATGACTCTAATACTGAGCTTGTCGCTCAGGGTATAGCCAATGTGGTCACACCATTATTCGGTGGAATCCCTGCAACAGGAGCTATTGCTCGTACCATGACTAATATTAATAATGGTGGTAAAACTCCAATTGCTGGTATCATTCACGCTATTATTCTTCTACTTATACTATTATTCTTAATGCCCCTTGCTCAATACATACCTATGGCATGCTTGGCTGGTGTGCTTATGGTTGTGGCTTACAATATGAGCGAGTGGAGAACATTTAAGGCGTTGATGAAAAATCCAAAATCTGATGTCGCAGTACTTCTTACAACATTCCTACTTACAGTTATATTCGACCTTGTTATAGCCATTCAATTAGGCTTATTATTGGCTTGCTTATTATTTATGAAGCGCGTGGCTGAAACAACTATTGTTTCTGTAAGCAGAAAAAAGGTAGAATTAACCAAAGACCTGGGACCCGCTTTCAAAAAAGAAGAAATTGATATTCCACAAGGTGTTGAAGTTTATGAAATTGATGGACCTTACTTCTTTGGTATTGCCAATCGTTTTGAAGAATTAATGATCACGCTTAAAGAAAGACCTAAAGTAAGAATATTTAGAATGAGAAAAGTTCCTTTTATTGATTCCACAGGGATACAGAACTTAACGACTCTTTGGAGAACATCTAAAAGAGAACACATAACTGTAGTTCTATCAGGTGTTGTCCCTTCTGTACATGAAACATTACAAAAGGCTGGTTTTAATCAATACATAGGCGAAGAAAATATATGTCCAGATATTTATGTGGCAATTGAAAGATCTAAGCAAATTTTAGAAGAAAAAGAAGCAGCTACTAAATAAATTATAACATTAATATAGAAAAAGGCAAGAATCGATTCTTGCCTTTTTCTATATTATATACTATAAACCAACTTTATTACTTCTCAAATCTCTCAACAAAAGCTCTATTAATCTTTTCTGAAATAGAAGTAAATTCTTCAGAAGACAACTTGAGTTTTGGATTTGATATAATCATATCTGATTCCTTGGTAATAGGAATCAAATGAATATGAGCATGAGGAACTTCTAGTCCCATAACAGCTACTCCAATACGTTTACATGGAATTACAGACTCTATTATAAGAGCCACATGCTTGGCAAACACGTGCATAGCAGCTAATTCCTCATCGGATAAGTCGAATATATAATCAACTTCCCTCTTCGGTACAACCAGTGTATGTCCTTTAGAAAGAGGATTTATATCTAAAAAAGCATAGAACTGATCATTCTCAGCTATCTTGTAGCTAGGAATTTCACCATTTATTATTTTTGTAAATATTGTTGCCATTGTCTTAAGGTTAAAAGGTTTGTGCTATCAAATTTAAATAGAAATATCTACTACTTCAAGAGTAATCATTCCTTGAGGAACTTTAATTTCAGCTACATCTCCTACTTTCTTACCAAGTAAACCCTGTGCTATAGGAGTACTTACTGCAATTTTACCTTTTCTCAAATCCGCTTCACTTTCAGACACAATGGTATATTTCATTTTCTTACCATTCTTAACATTCTTAAGTTCCACTGTATTGAGTATTTGAACAGAGTCAGTACTCAATTTTGACTCATCTATAATACGAGCATCAGCAATAATTAATTTAAGTCTGTTAATCTTCATTTCTAACATGCCTTGTGCTTCCTTAGCAGCATCATATTCAGCATTTTCAGACAAATCACCCTTGTCTCTTGCTTCAGCTATTTGACGAGATATTTCTGGACGTTGTACGGTTTCGAGTTCTCTTAACTCCTCCATAAGGTCATTATAACCACTTTCTGACATATATGCCATATTCAATCCTCCTTAATTTCTTTTTTGTTTAAATTTTAATAAAAAAGAATTCCAACATAGCTATGTTGGAACCCTAAACTATATTCTATAATTATTTTATACTTTCTTGTTTATCTGTAATGCAAAGATAACTTTTTATCTTTATTGAATCAAACTATTATTGATGCTATTAAGCAACTTATAGATAGATTAAACGATGAGTTTATAAGTTATAGTAGTGTTTTTAAAGTGCGTTCTATATCCTCAACTTGATCTCCGCGAACCACTAATTCATTGTTTTTATTTATCAAGAAATAAGCAGGTATCTCTTTCACATTATACGTTGTAGCATAATTAGAGTAGATACCATGGCCATCTCTAACGCATATCCAAGGTAGATTATCTATTGCTGTTTTCCAAAAATGCTCATCTGCATCTAAAGAAACTTGATAAATTTCAAAACCATTTTTAGCATATTTATCATACAAATCTCTCAAAGCAAAAACATGAGCTGATGAAACAGGACTTTGATAAATAGTAAAGTCTAATAATACAACTTTCCCTTTTAAATCACTTAATTTTCTCACCTTACCTTGCATATCTCTAAGCTCGATGTCTATCAATCCAGTTACATTCACTTTTTCTTGAGGAACATCCAACGTTTCAACTTTAGGCTTGCGAGTATTTTTCATCCCTTTAATCACTATATTATAAAGATTCTTTGAGCGATTAGCATGTGGATAGTTTTCATTTAAGCTAGTTGCTACTGCAGCAAATGCTCTTAAATCCTCTTTATTATTTAATGGATCAAATAACATGAATCCATTTATTTTAGGGAATAAAGCATAGTATGCAGCTGTTGTATTAGGAGCTATAAATATATAATTATGTTTAATATCTTCTTTATAAGCAGTAAACAATTTTTGCAAATTCTCCTGTAATGACTTGTTAGATATTTTTCCTTTACGTAAATCTTCCAACAATTTATCAACATCTTTCTGCAGAGCCATCTGCTTAAGGGTAATATCTTTAATTCTTTGACCATTTTCTGACCCTTCTATAGAATAATCTGTAGAAAAGGTATCATAGTTAGCTTGAATCTTTACTACTTCAGTTGAATCTATAGAAAAATTAATAACCTTGTTATCAATTCTCAAACGATAATATTCAGGAGATTCAGGATACTCAGACTCAAAAGAGAATAGTCCTTTCGCATTTAATTTCATAGAGTCTAAAGGAATAAGACCTTGTAGCTTAGATGCTTCAAGATAAATTATTTTATCAGAAGCTCCAGAAACTTTTCCTTCTATTGTGAATTTTGCGCTTGGCGAGCAAGCAGCCAAAACTAAAAGAATAGCAAATGTCAGTAGTATTGAGATTTTCTTCATAATTTGTGTGTAAATCATTTTTTGCAAATATACTCCTTTTCACTCTTATGCAAAGCTTTTTAATAGTAACTTACCAAAAAAGAATCTTCAGAAGTCCAAAATACAATATTTTAACTCATTCACACCACTTTAGAACGATTAATTATTTATCTTTGCATGAATTTTGAAGAAAAGAAATAGATAAAACAATTTTTATGATTAACCCAATTGTTAAAACAATCGAGTTAGGTGATGGAAGAACAATCACTCTCGAAACGGGAAAGCTAGCAAAACAGGCAGATGGTGCTGTAATGTTGCGCATGGGAAACACCATGATGTTAGCTACTGTTTGTGCAGCCAAAGATGCAGTTCCCGGAACTGATTTTATGCCACTACAAGTAGAGTATAAAGAAAAATTCTCCGCTTTTGGTCGCTTTCCAGGTGGGTTCACAAGAAGAGAAGGAAGAGCCTCTGATTATGAAATCCTTACTTGCCGCTTAGTTGACCGTGCTCTTCGTCCTTTATTCCCCGACGATTACCACGCAGAAGTTTATGTAAACATCATATTGTTCTCAGCAGATGGTGTTGATATGCCAGATGCTCTTGCAGGTCTTGCTGCTTCAGCAGCACTAGCTGTATCTGACATCCCATTCCACGGACCAATTTCTGAAGTACGTGTAGCACGTACTGATGGAAAATTTATTATAAATCCTACCTTCGAACAACTTGAAAAAGCTGACATGGACATCATGGTTGCAGCGACATACGAAAACATCATGATGGTTGAAGGTGAAATGAGTGAAGTTTCAGAAGCTGAATTATTAGAAGCTATGAAAGTTGCTCATGAAGCAATTAAAGTTCATTGCAAAGCTCAAATAGAATTAGCTGAAGCAGTAGGCTCAACAGTTAAACGTGAATACAACCACGAAGAAAACGACGAAGATCTACGTAAAGCAGTTCACGAAGCTTGTTATGAAAAAGCATACGCTGTTGCAGCTTCAGGAAATGCAAACAAACATGAAAGATTTGATGCTTTCGAAGCTATAAAAGAAGAATTTAAGGCTCAGTTCACTGAAGAAGAACTTGAAGAAAAAGAAGCTTTAATCAATAAATATTATCACGACGTAGAGAAAGAAGCAATGCGACGTAGCATCCTTGATGAAGGTAAGCGTCTAGATGGACGTAAGACAACTCAAGTTCGCCCTATTTGGAGTGAAGTTGATTGCCTTCCTGGCCCTCATGGTTCAGCTGTCTTTACAAGAGGTGAAACTCAAGCTCTTTGTACTGTAACTTTAGGTACTAAATCTGACGAAAAAATTATAGATGATGTTCTTTGTCATGGTAAAGAACGATTCCTACTACATTATAATTTCCCTCCATTCTCAACTGGTGAAGCTAGACCTCAGAGAGGTGTTGGTCGTCGTGAAGTTGGTCATGGTAACCTAGCTCATAGAGCTCTTAAGAGAATGATTCCTGAGAACTACCCATACGTAATCCGTGTGATTTCTGATATTCTTGAATCTAACGGTTCTTCATCAATGGCCACTGTTTGCGGTGGTACATTAGCTTTAATGGATGCAGGTGTTCAAATTAAGAAACCCGTATCTGGTATTGCAATGGGATTAATTAAAAATCCAGGAGAAGATAAATATGCTGTGCTTTCTGATATTCTAGGAGATGAAGATCACCTTGGTGATATGGACTTCAAGGTAACAGGAACAAAAGACGGTATTACTGCAACTCAAATGGATATCAAAGTTGATGGTTTATCATTTGACATTCTTGAAAAAGCGCTTAATCAAGCGAAAGAAGGTCGTATGCACATCCTTGATAAGATCCTTGAAACGCTAGATGCTCCACGCACAGATCTTAAACCTCATGCTCCAAGAATTGAAAAGATGACTATTCCTAAAGAATTCATCGGTGCAATCATAGGACCTGGTGGTAAGATTATTCAAAATATGCAAGAAGAAACTGGTGCAACTATTACCATTGAGGAAACTGAAGCAGGAGAAGGTTCTATTGAAATTTCTGCTACTAACAAGAAAAGCATTGACGATGCTGTAAGAATGATTAAAGCTATCGTTGCTGTTCCTGAAGTAGGTGAAGTTTACACGGGTAAGGTTCGCTCAATTATGCCTTATGGTGCATTTATTGAATTCCTTCCAGGTAAAGATGGACTACTCCATATTTCTGAAATAGAATGGAGAAGACTAGACAAAGTAGAAGATGCTGGAATTCATGAAAATGACGAAATAGAAGTAAAACTTATTGATATTGATAGAAAGACTGGTAAGTTCAAACTATCTCATAAAGTTCTTCTTCCTCGTCCAGAAAGACAAAATAATGAAAACTAATTTAGTTTTTTAGTATAAAAGAAAAGCCTAGGTCAATTGATCTAGGCTTTTCTTTTATATATTAAAAAGGACTTTATTTATATTCTATTATGGGTAGTTCTCCGGTCAAAGCACCCAAAGCATTTGAAGCTAAGGCCTCCATTTCATCTTCACCAGGATAAACATAAATAGGAGCAAGAAACTCCACTCTCTTTTTCAACTCATCAATGACATAATCAGAGTATGCAATACCTCCAGTAAAGAGAATAGCGTCAAACTTACCATAAAAAACAGTAGCAGAAGCTCCAATGGTTTTAGCTACATTATAAATCATTGCATCCAATACTAGTTTTGCTTTTTGATCGCCTTTCTGAATACGGCACATAATTTCAGCTACATCAGTTGTACCCAAATGGGCAGCAAGACCAGCCTGACCAGATATTCTCTTTTTTAAATCTTCACGAGAATATCTCCCACTAAAGCATAAATCAACTAACTGACCAGCTGGTAAAGTTCCTGCACGCTCGGGCGAGAATGGTCCTTCCCCATCCAATGCATTATTGACATCAACAACTTTCCCCTTTTTATGAGCTCCAACTGATATCCCTCCACCTAAATGACAAATAACAAGATCCAAATCTTCGTATTTTGCATGATGCTCTTTAGCAAAACGCCTAGCAATAGCTTTCTGATTTAAAGCGTGAAAAATAGAGATGCGAGGAAGCAAAGGAGAACCTGAAACACGAGCAATATCATCTAGTTCATCGACAACTCCTGGATCTGCTATAAAAGCTTTACAGTTGGGAATATTACTTGCTAATTCTGCAGCAATCAAACAACCTAAATTACACGCATGAGTTCGAGTTGCATGAATTGTATCATAACGCATAGCCGTATTAATCACATATACACCCCCGCAAATAGGCTTTACCAAGCCTCCTCTTCCAATAACTGCATCAAACTGAAAAGAAATATTTTGCCTCTGTAATTCCTTTAATATTAATTCTTTTCTAAATTTAAACTGATCGGTCACATGAGGAAATTCAGAAAGATCTGAAACGTCATGCATGATCTTTTTCTTAAAAATCGCAGTTTCATTTTCAAAGACAGCCATCTTTGTTGATGTTGATCCTGGGTTAACTACCAATATTTTCATTCTTAATTAATTCGATTTGAAGTTAAACACGCCATCGCTATGCTATTATACTTTGACATAGCAGAGTCACTTCTCGAAGTGATTACGACAGGGCAAATAGTACCCATCAGTGCACCAGCCATTTCTGCCTTTGCAAACAAGGATATCGTTTTATAAAATACATTTCCCGACTCAATATTAGGAAATATTAAAGCATCTGCATCACCCGAAATAGGCGATTCTATCCCTTTGATATCAGCTGATTCCTTATCACATGCCGTATAAACGTCCATAGGGCCATCAACTACAACAGAACCATAACTTCCATTTTGTGCCTCTTCAATAAGCTGTATATAATCTAAGCTATGTGGGAATTTAGCACTTACTTTCTCCGTGAAATGAATAAGAGCTATCTTCGGAATCTTTATACCAAAACTTCTACAAGCACTTGCCATATAAGACAGCATTGATCCTCTTTGATCTAAAGTAGGATAAGGGATTACAGCAGAATCTAAAAAGAACAAAAGTTTATGATGATTAGGAATCTCAGACACAGACAAGTGAGTTAACACCTTACCCTTTGGGAGCAAACCTTTCTCTTTATTCAATACAATTCGTAACAGATTATCTGTATTAATTAATCCTTTCATCAAGATATCTGCTTTATTCTCATGAATTAATTTCACGGCCTCTTTAGCGGCTTCATCTGAGTCTTGCACATCAATGAATTGAACAGATTGTGGGTATTTACTAAAAATAGCGTAGTGCTCAACCTTATCTTTTGGACCAACCATTATTACGTCTATAAAACCATCTTCAATGGCCTTAGATATAGCTACTTCGGAATGCGAGTCAACTCCAAATACCACAGCAACTCTCTTCTTTATTTTATGCTCCTTGAGACGTTCAATCATCGTCTTAAAGCTATTTATCAATTTCATATTATAATCGTGTTTTGAACAAATATCTAAAAAAGAATGATAATTCAGATATTAATCTTAACAAATGTAAGGGTTTATAAGTTTAGTAACTTATTAATTATCAAATTATAATTGCAAATTGGTACAAAAAATAGATGTTTTACTGTATGTTTGCATAAAAATAGACTCTATTCAAATCATATTTATGAACAGTCTTCAACTACCTCCATCACTCCAGGAGAATGATAAGGTTTTAATTATTTCTCCTTCTGGAAAGATTGATAAACGCTTATTAAAAGGTATAAAAGAAAGATTAACAAGCTGGGGATTACAGCCATTACAAGGTAAACATGCTGCAGCTAAGTCGGGTTCTTTTGCAGGTACAATTAAACAAAGGTTAGCAGACTTACAATATGGTCTTGACCGCAGTGATATTAAAGCCATATTTTGTAGTAGAGGTGGTTATGGTGCTATACAGCTCTTAGAAAAACTAAACCTCAGTCTTTTCAGAAAAAATCCCAAATGGCTAGTAGGATATAGTGATATAACAGCCTTACACTCCTTACTACAAAAAGAAGGCTTTGCATCATTACATGCACCAATGGCTAGACACTTTACTTTTGAGCCTAAAGATGATTTAGCCATCACTTTTATCAAGCAGATCCTAACCGGAGAAAATATGCACTACATTATCAAAGGGCATAAGTACAATAATAAAGGTAGAATACAAGGTGTTTTAAGAGGCGGCAACTTAGCTGTTTTACAAGGTCTAAGAAATACTCCTTACGAGTACGATTCCAAAGGAACTATACTATATGTTGAGGATGTTAACGAAACTCCTAACGAAGTACAGAGAATGTTTTATAACTTAAAATATAGTGGAGTCCTTGACAAGCTTTCAGGATTAATTTTAGGTCAATTTACAGAAACCTTCAACAACAAAAATATCACTGAAGAGGTATATAAAAGCATATACCCCCTTTTAAAATCGTATAAATATCCTATGCTATTTAACTTCCCTATAGGTCATGTACCCAAAAATTATCCATTAATAAATGGTTCTTTAGCTGAATTAATAGTGAATAGAAGCACTGCCGAACTAAAATTTGGATAAAGTCGCAATCGAATTACACTTTCTGATTGAAATTCATTAATTTTGAGAAATTCTAAACTTATTAAGCATGAATAAATTAGGATTGTCTTTGGTTACAATACTATTACCTATAGCCTTAGTAGCTTGTGGAAGCAGTAGTAAAAAATCAAATAATACAGAAGAACAGACTACTACAGAACGAAAGGTAGATGTTCCTTTGTTCAACGCCGATAGTGCCTACAACTATATTCAAAAGCAAGTCGATTTTGGGCCACGTGTGCCTAACAGTAAAGGACATAAAGAGTGTGCCGACTTTTTAGAAGCCAAACTAGCTGAGTTTGGTGCAAAGACTTATAGACAAAACTTTGATGCAATAGCCTATGATGGAACTATTCTTCAAGCAAGTAATATTATTGGAGCCTATAAGCCTGAATCAAAAAAAAGAGTTGCACTATTTGCTCATTGGGATACTAGACCATGGGCTGATAATGATCCTGATAAAGCAAATCATCATACCCCTATTCTGGGAGCCAATGATGGTGCTAGTGGTGTAGGTGTTTTACTAGAAATAGCAAGACAAATACAAAAAAAAGAACCCTCTATAGGTATAGATATTATCTTTTTTGATGCAGAAGATTATGGTGCACCACAATTTTACAAAGGAATACACAAAGAAGAACACTGGTGTTTGGGCTCTCAATACTGGAGTAGAGTACCACACGTAGAAAACTACTTTGCTCGATTTGGAATTTTATTGGATATGGTTGGAGCAAAAAATGCAACATTCTATAAAGAACGTATATCCACTTCTTATGCAAATAATATTGTAAAAAAAGTATGGAGTAAAGCTAGAGAATTAGGATATAGCAATTACTTTATCAATAAAGATGGCTGGGAAATTATAGATGACCATTTATTTATTAATAAGCTAACCAATATCAAAACAATAGATATTATACCCTATTATCCCAATAATGAAAAGTCGAGTTTTGGAAATACTTGGCATACTATAAAAGATAATATGGATGATATAGATACAACAACGTTAAATGCTGTCGGACAAACCGTACTAGCAGTAATATATAATGAACAATAATTAGAACCATGACAATAAACGAGTTACAAGAAGAGGTTATTGAGGAATTTAATAGCTTTGACGATTGGATGGACCGCTACCAACTTTTAATCGACCTTGGTAACGAACAAGAAGAATTAGACCCAAAGTACAAGACAGAGCAAAATCTTATTGAAGGATGTCAAAGTAGAGTTTGGCTACAAGCAGATTTAGTAAATGGAAAAATCATTTTCAAAGCCGAAAGTGATGCCCTTATTGTTAAAGGGATCATTGCTTTACTAATCAGAGTACTATCAAACCATACTCCAGATGAGATTCTTAGTTCTGATTTACATTTTATTGAAACAATCGGATTAAGAGAACACCTTTCTCCAACAAGAAGTAATGGCTTGTTATCAATGGTAAAGCAAATGAGAATATATGCACTTGCTTATAAAGCTAAACAAGAAGCAAAATAAAACATCTGTATTTACATAGAAAGGAGAGCCAATGAGGTTCTCCTTTTTATTGACTTCAAGTTTTTCGAGATCTTAGAAATTTCAAGATTAGAGAGTCTAGAGGTCAACCATATTAGATGGGTTTTACATGAATAAACTAGTAAATAGATTGCACAAATAATTACTTACTGAGCTTTATGCAAACTAGATTTTTTGTCATTTTTTAATGAATACTCGTTTTATTCTAACACCGACATGACAACAACATATCCTAGTCAAAGAAACCTCTTGACACCGACATGATGAAATCATAACCCTGATAAGAATAATAATCTATCACCCCAAAAAGATGATTCAGAAGATAAAAGGATGAGCAATTTATAGGAGTGTAGGCTTTCACTCTGTACTGTTATAAAACCCTTCTATTTACGACCGACTCCGTGACTTCTGATAGACAACCCTAGCCACTACAGAAAAGACAATTAGAGTCACTAAAAAGACTATCCAGCCGTACGGATGTTGTACACTCCAATAGCTATCATCGACAGTTTCCTCTAACGAACCTTCAGTATAGTTCAATACCATCAGAAATGAAGCATTATTAATAATATGTATTAAAATAGATGGGAGTATACTTTTGGATTGATAATAAATCCAGCCAAATAATAAACCTAGCAGAGTAGCTCCAAGCATCTGAACTGGCTGACCATGTAAAACACCAAAAACTAATGCAGAAATAACAATAGCGATTGCAGGATTTACCTCCTTAATCAGTATCTCAATAAGTATTCTACGAAAAACAATTTCTTCTAAAATAGGTACTAAAATAGCAATGCTAAATAAACCGATGATTCCCGAATGTAATAACACCTTACTCTGCTCCATCATCTCTTGCTGAGAATCAACAAAAAAAGATAGAATAAAACTATTGAGGGCGGCCCCAAGGAAACCTAAAATTAAGCAAAGAGTAAGATAAAAGGGAGATAGCTTTTGCCACTTATCGACAATGCCACGGATTGGTTTCCAAAAATACAAGACTAATAAAGTTATAATGGAGCTTATAAATGTAGAGTAACCTATCAATTTACTATTAAATACAACTTGATCGACAGTATCTTTATCTACAAAGAAGTCAGAGCCTATAGAAAACGAGATGAACACAAAAAACTTGACTATTAAGAACAAGCCCAACACTCCTGCTATCTTTATTAATCCTTTCATAAAGTAGTATTTTATCTTTTTAATGTTTAACAAAGGAATAGATTATTCAAATAGTGAACAAGAGATTTAGCCCTTAAAATTAAAGACATAAAAAAGCAGAGGTACTCCTCTGCCTATACGGATCTTATTTACTTTATCAATTTTCTAACGGACTCCTCATCTCGATGCAGTTGTTCAACCAATTTATCTATAGAAGAGAACTTTACTTCATCACGTAGCCTATGTTTAAACAAAAGACGGATACTTTTATTATAGATATCCTTGTTAAAATCTAAAATATTCACTTCTATACTTCGATTCGGACCATCATCTACCGTTGGACGATGTCCAATATTTAGCATACCCCAATATTCTTCTTGATTGTCTTCTACAAGAACTTTCACGGCATATACACCATCTTTAGGTATCAGTTTATCTGGACTAGATACATTGACATTCGCTGTGGGAAAACCAATAGTCCTACCCAACTGCTTCCCTTGTATCACTTTTCCTTCTAAAAAATAAGGATATCCTAAATACTGTTCTGCTAATAAAACATCCCCAGCATCTATAGCCTTACGAATGTAAGATGAACTGACATCTACTGAGTCATCATAAAAAGCTTTAGCTTGTATTACTTCAATCCCCAACTCTTTACCATACCGACAATAATCTTCAAATCCTTCTTCTCTATTATGTCCAAAACGATGGTCATAACCTATAACAAGTACCTTTACGTTATATTTATCTTTTAAAATAAACTGCATAAATTCTCTTGCTGTAAGTTGAGAAAGCTCCTTCGTAAAATCGATTAAAAAGCAATAATCCACACTCGTTTTAGCTAACAACTCCAACTTTTCATCACGGATAGTTAAGTGCTCCATCACTGTATCCGGACGCATAACCTTAGCTGGGTGAATAGGGAAAGTAAGCAAAGCTGATTTTAAATCCCTTCGATTAGCTTCAGCTAACACTTGTTTTATCAGATAGTAATGCCCTTTATGTACTCCATCAAAAAAGCCTATACTAGCTACACATGGACTTGGAATTGTATTTGATTTTTTGTCTATAATCTGCATAATTGTTATTCATTGTCAAACAAAAAGCTCCAATCTTCATTGGCTTTTGGGGTATATGTTTTTATACCTAAAGTTTCTGCTGCTTTTGTGTTTTCTGGACGATCATCAATAAAGAGTGTCTCATGAGGCTCAATATTGGCATTTTCTAAAACACGCTCAAAGATAGTGATTTCTGGTTTACATGTTCTTAAACGAAACGAAAGGTATTCCTGTTCAAAAAAATCTTCAGCTCTGAATCCTCTATATTGAAAAGGATTATCTAGTGCCCACTGCCAATGAATACTATTGGTATTACTTAGTAAAAATACAACATAGTGAGATCGTAACTCTAACAATAAATCGAGTTTATATCGAGGTATACCAATAAGCATCCCATTCCATGCATAATCAATATCTTCATCAGAAACATCTTTTAGAACCTCATTTTTAGACCGTATAAAGCTTCTAAACTCATTGGCATCAATATCTCCTCGCTCAAAACGTTGAAATATGACTTTAAAATCTTCAGCTGCCATAAATTTAGCAGCCTCTTTTACGCCTAGCTCTTCAAAACGATGGACACATCTTTCTGGATCTATATCTATTAAGACTCCACCTAAATCAAAAACAATATTACGTATCCTCTCTTCTGTTTTCATCATCTATTTTATCTAGTTTTAAGTCTCTTAATCATTCGAATACCCTCTCCAATCCAAAGAGTCAGAGATGTTAATCCTATTATTTCCATCCACGACGAAAAAGTCAATGGTTCACAGCGGAAAACAGCTCCTCCATATTCCACAATAATTAATTGACCTACAAAGATCAAGATTGAAACTAACCAAAAGGCTTTTGAACTAAACAATCCATAAAAAGTAGAATGATTAGTACCGAAAACTCTCATGTTGAATAAGTTCCAAAACTGTAAGAACACAAAGAATGTAAAGAAATATGTCAAATGATAAGTAGTTAATCCTTCTGGTAATCCTTTAAAATAATACAGCATCCCTAGTAATATAGCTAAGAAGATCATGCCTATACTAAGAATAGTACGCCCCATTGTTCTAGTTATAATAAAATCGGTAGATTTGCGAGGCTTATCTTTCATTACATCTATACTTGGAGGTATAGAAGCTAGAGCTAATGCTGCAAAAGTATCCATAATAAGATTTACCCATAACATTTGAGTTATAGTTAATGGAAGTTCTGCTCCGGTAATACCCCCTAACAATACTAATAATAATGCTAATAAATTGATTGTTAATTGAAAGACGATAAATCTTTGAATATTTTGATAAAGTGAGCGTCCCCACATAACAGCAGTACTGATACTATTAAAGGAATCATCTAGTAATGTTATATCACTAGCTTCCTTGGCAACGGCTGTACCCGATCCCATAGACAGACCTACTTGCGCAAAGTTTAAAGCAGGAGCATCATTAGTTCCATCACCTGTAACAGCCACAACTTCTTTTTTATCTTGCAATAATTTAACCAAACGCTGTTTATCTGTTGGTCGTGCTCTAGACATAATCAAGAGTTTTGGTGCACGCTCTCTCGCTTCATCGTCTGTTAATTGTTCAAATTCTGGACCAGTAATACTCGCTTCCATAGGAGTATCTTCTTTCCAAAGTCCTATTTGACGAGCTATTTCGCGAGCTGTAACAAGTGTATCTCCAGTTACTATTTTAATATTAATTCCCGCAGAAAGGCATGATGCTACAGCTGCAGGTACTTCTTCTCTAATAGGGTCTGTTATACCTACATAACCTATTAATTCCAATTCTTTATAAAGTGATATATCTTTTAGATCTATAGCTACATCGCCGTCTAATACTATATAAGCGAAAGCAAGTGTACGCATAGCTTTAGATTGTAATGAGACCAATGTCTGTTCTATCTGAGCCTTTTCTGCATAATCAATAGCACAATGTCTTAATACGACTTCAGGAGCTCCCTTTATGTATAGAACTTTTTTATTAAGTACTCTAGATTTAACAAAAGTAGCCATAAATTTTCTCTCCGTAGAGAAGGGCAATTGGTCGATTATTTCCACAGACTCACGTAGTTCTTTATAATCAATATTCTCTTTGTATAACCAATTTAAAAGTGCTATTTCTGTAGGGTTACCAATTCCCTCTACTTTGCCATTTTCTTCAGATAGATAGGCTGTTGAGTTTAAAGCCATGTTTTCAGAAAGAAGACCATCTCCACTAGGTAATGAACACTTATGAACAGATGCTACAGTCATTTTATTCTGTGTAAGTGTACCCGTTTTATCTGTACAAATAGTCGTAATCGCTCCCATTGTTTCAGAAGCATGCATTTTACGAACTAAATTATTTGTGCGAAGCATACGCTTCATATTCAAAGCTAAACTAAGAGTAACACTCATTGGTAAGCCTTCTGGCACAGCAACAACTAGTAGTGTAACAGACACCATAAAATACTTCAAGACAATTTCGGCAACTTTTAAAAATTGAGGCCAGCTATCAAGTGCTTCTACTTGAAAAAAGAAATAAAGATCTCGAGCTGTAAAAACAACAAAAACTAAACCTGCTATTGTAAAACCTATCTTTCCAATAAACTTTGCCAATTTAGTAAGTTGCTGTTTTAAAGGCGTAGTAACTTCACTATCAACATTAGTCAGTTTTGCTACTCTTCCAATTTCTGTATCATCACCTATTTTATCAACTACAAAGATTCCATGACCATCTAAAACCATTGTTCCTCGCAATACACGATTAGAAGGATAGGTCGCTTCTTCATCAAATAAAGCTTTATCAGTAAATTTATCTATGACTGGCTCACCCGTTAGAGATGACTCATTTATTTGAAGAGATACAGCTTCTAGTAGAGTGCCATCAGCAGGAACCTCTTCACCTTGTTCAAGAACAACAACATCTCCAATAACGATTTCTTTTCGTCCTACAAGCTGCACCTTGCCATCACGAAGAACCTTAACAGTCACATCATCACTAACAGCATTTAGTAAATCGAACTTTTTATTGGCATCGTATTCAAAATAGAAACCGATAGTTGTGGCTAAGATAATAGCCATAAAAATCCCAAATGTTTCAATATAATCACTATGGATATACGAAATGATCAAAGAAAAACAGGCTGCAACTAGTAGAATTTGGATGATTGGATCTTTAAATTTATCCAAATAGAGCTGCCATAACGAGACTTTTTTAACTGGAGTTAGTTGATTTAATCCATACTTGGATCTACTCTCTTCTACCTCTTTAGAAGTTAGACCATTTTTAAGCAGTGTGTCAGCTCTTTCCATATTAAAAACAATTCTTGTTAGTATTACAAAAATACAATTTATATCGAGTATATAAACAATAAAGAATCTTATTATTATTATATTTGACCGAGTTAAGGGAGGGTTTAATGCTCCATTTTTGTACAGATTTTTAATCTATATAGAACATATTTCCCTTAGCATTGTTTTAACATTAGAATTACAAATAAATTAACAAGTTATGAAAAAGTACATTTGCGTAGTATGTGAGTATGTTTATGACCCAGAACTAGGTGATCCAGATTCAGGTATTGATCCAGGTACCGCTTTTGAAGATATTCCAAACGATTGGGTTTGTCCACTATGTGGAGTAGGAAAAGAAGATTTTGAACCTTATGAAGGTTAAATAGAAAAAAGGTAAACTGCTCAGTTTACCTTTTTTATTACAATCTGAAGACAAAAGAAAAAGCCTATCTAAATTTAGACAGGCTTTTTATATGAAGTAGAGAATATTTTATTTTAAACTGATTTCTTTTCTCTCAAATCGCCACTAGCCTCAACTACGTTAATAAATAAAGCTTGTAATGTAACTGCTCAAATGCATATAGCCGCAATGAAAATGTTGCGTCCAGGCATGAAAGAATATGAAGTAGTAGCCGAAATGGAAGCTGTAGCGGCAAGAAATAATTATGAATTATCTTTTGCTACAATAGCCACTATTAATGGGCAAACTCTGCACAATCATTATCATGGGAATACTGCTAAGTCGGGTCAATTATTCTTAATTGATGCTGGGTGTGAAACTGAAATGGGTTATGCGGGTGATATGTCATCAACAGTTCCAGTAGATAAGACATTTACAGCACGTCAGAAAGCTGTTTATGATATTCAGAATAGAATGCATCTTGAATCTGTTAAGGCTTTAAAACCTGGTGTGAGCTATGAATCTGTTTATGACCTTTCTGCTAGTGTTATGGTAGATGGCCTGAAAGATTTAGGTTTGATGAAGGGGAATACAGAAGATGCTGTACGAGAAGGTGCGCATGCAATGTTCTATCCCCACGGTTTAGGCCATATGATGGGCCTTGATGTGCATGATATGGAGAATTTTGGAGAAGAATTAGTAGGTTATGCTGGAGGAAAAAAAAGTACTCAGTTTGGACGTAAATCTCTCCGATTAGCTCGTGAACTAGAACCTGGTTTTGTGTTTACTATTGAACCTGGTATTTATTTCATTCCTGATTTAATTGATCTTTGGAGAGGACAAAATAAGTTTGTAGATTTTATTAATTATGATGTCCTTGAAACATATAAAGATTTTGGAGGTATCCGTAATGAAGAAGATTATGTGATTACTAAAGATGGTGCACGTCGAATGGGATCATTATATGTTCCACTAACTACGGAAGAAGTTGAAGCAATTCGCTAAACTTTAATGAGTTTTTATAATAAGAAAAGGAGGGAATGCCCTCCTTTTCTTATATACTTACTTGTCTAAAACTAGCTAATAATCAAAACTACTACCTCCCAAGAATTCTCTTAATAAAGATGTGGGTGGTATTTCTTTATCTTGAATAGGGTGGAAGAACTTTAAGAACTTCAAGAGACGATATGCTTCTGAATAAGCTGGATCATTCCGAGGTACACACATAAGTATGGGTTCTGCATATTGTCTTAATACTGCTAACTCAAAAAGCAGAGCTGAGTTAAACATGACATCTGCATTTTCTTGAAAAGGGAAGATCCATTTATCTTCTCCAGATCTTACGCTTTGCCATCTACCGATAGTTTCCTCAGCTGAATAATCTCTATAATTATGATCTCTGATAATTCGGCGAATTAAGCGATTGTCTGTTGTCGGAATCCAGTTATGGTCATCGATTGCAATAGTAGTAAGAGCAGATACATATACCATATATTTATTTTCTCGAGGTATATGAGCTGTTAGCTCAGGATTCAGAGCATGTATCCCTTCTAAAATTAACACAGAATTTTGATTAAGCTTTAAGGTGTTACCGTTATACTCTTTTTTTCCAGTAGAAAAATTAAATGTCGGGAGCTTTACTTCTTCTCCTCTTAATAAAGCTTGAAGTTGTTCTTCAAAAAGCTTTAAGTCAAGAGCATAAAGAGATTCATAATCATAATCACCATTTTCATCTTTTGGTGTATCTTCTCTTTCTACAAAATAGTTATCTAGTGAGATAGAAACAGGCTTTAGTCCATTGGTCATTAACTGTATGGTTAATCTTTTGCTAAATGTTGTTTTTCCAGAAGATGAAGGACCTGAAATTAAAATTAGTTTAATGCGTTTACCATTAGAGCCTCTGTTGTATATATCATCTGCTATCTGAGATATTTTTTTTTCTTGTAGGGCTTCGGCTACGTTAATTAAGTCAGTAGCATGACCTCTTTTACAAGCGAGGTTCATGTCGCCAACAGTTCTGACTCCCATAATTTCATGCCATTGTATATGCTCTTTAAAAACATCTAACATCTTCTCCTGTTTAATCAGCTCATCTACCTCTTCAGGATTATTCTTGTTTGGAATTCGAAGTAAGATTCCATCATAATATTTCATGATATCAAATACATTGATAAATCCAGAACTAGGCAACAGATTACCATAATAATAATCGATGGTTCCTCCTAATTCATAGTAATAAGTATAGATAGATCCAGAAGTCTCTAATAATCGAACTTTGTCCGTCATACCTTCTTCTGCGAACAACTTCATAGCATCTTTTGTCCTGCACTCTTTTCTGTAGTAGGGTATATCTGCATCAATAATTTCTTGCATTCTTTTTTTTAGCAAGTCGATATCTTCCAAAGTTATTTCTCTTCCTATCTCTAAATTGCAGAAATAGCCTTTCGAAACAGGGTGTTCAACATACAATTTACTGCTTGGAAAAAGTTCTCTAGCTGCTTTGTATAAGACGAAGCAGAGAGATCTTACATAAGTTCTCATTGCAGAAGAGTCTCTAACATCTAGAAATTCTACATCCTTATTGTTGTAAACTTTGTAGCGTAAACCTTCTATTCTATTATTTACTTTTGCACTGACAACTTGATGTTTAAAATCTAATTTAAAACCTTTATAAATTTCCAAAAGTGTAGAACCTATGGGGAAATCTCTATAGATATTGTTATTTTTGCAATATATTTGTACCGATTGCTTCATATATTCTTAATTTAGGAGTTATAAGTGTAAGCAAAGTAGAGAAAAATTGCTAAAATAGCAACAATCATCAATTGAAATAGTAGATGGATTATTCATTTAACGATTTATTAAAGCTCATTGGATCCTTAGGATTATTCCTATATGGGATGAAAATAATGAGTGAAGGGCTGCAGAAGTTTGCTGGAGACCGCTTGCGAAGTATTCTGACGGCGATGACCACTAACCGAGTGACAGGAGTGTTAACCGGGGTCCTTATTACAGCCTTGATACAATCTTCTTCCGCAACAACAGTAATGGTAGTTAGTTTTGTTAACGCAGGACTTCTAACCTTGGCAGAGTCAATTAGTGTTATAATGGGTGCCAATATTGGTACAACAGTAACAGCTTGGCTAATATCTATTGGAGGCTTTAGTGTTGATGTAAATGCCTTTGTCCTGCCTATACTGGCAATAGCTTTACCGTTAATCTTTTCAGGAAAGAGTAACCGTAAGTATGTAGGAGAATTCCTTTTTGGTTTTGCATTCCTTTTTATGGGGCTAACAAGTCTGAAAGATAGTGCTCCTGATTTATCCGAGAATCCCGATATGCTGGCGTTCGTACAGAACTATACAGATATGGGATTTTTTTCTATCCTATTGTTTCTATTTATAGGTACAATAGTGACAGTTGTAGTTCAAGCTTCAGCTGCTACAATGGCTATTACTCTTGTTATGTGTGTGAATGGCTGGATTAGTG